>JAFWEA010000215.1 GCA_017543005.1 Solobacterium sp.
AATCGCCAAAACCACCTCAGCCGGGGATCTGCTGCGCACGGCCAACGCCTACATCATCCCGCTGTATGAGCGCAACGGGCACGGCCGCCAGGTCTTCATGCACGATTCCTGCCCGGTCATGTACCTGCAGTATCCGGATCTCTTCCAGGGAAAAAAGGCAGGTGTCAACGTTGAAACCCGCTCCGGGGCAGCCATGGGCAAGACGGTCAGCGATCTGTATGTTTACGCGGATCAATTGCCTCTGAAAAATGTCACGGTCATGCTGAAAGGTGACCGGGACCGCATGGCAGCGCTGGTAAAAGAACTGCTCGCCCGCATCTGAGCATTGACGCACCCGCAGAACGGCTTCTAAAATACAGACAAAACAGAGGATAATACTATGGCAAAAAAATATGATATCTGTCTCGACATCGGCGGTACAAAAGTGCTCGGCGCTGTCTTCGACCAGAACCGCAACATCATCTACCGCCTGAAGAAAAAGACCAAGGAAGGCGGCGATTCCACCGAGAACGTCGAACAGGTCATCCTGAAAGTCGTCAAGGAAGTCATCAGTGCTTCCGGCATCAAGAAGAGCGAGATCCGGGCCATCGCGGCCGGGGCTCCGGGTGTCATTGACCAGGAAAAAGGAATCGTGCTGTTCTCCCCGAACCTGCCCTGGAAGGATTACGATATCCGCTCGGCAGTCGAAAAGGAAATCGGCATTCCGTTCTACATCGGCAACGATGTCAATGTCGGTGTCCTGGGTGAATATCATTACGGCGCAGCAAAAGGCTATCACAACGTGGTCGGCTTCTTCGTCGGCACCGGTATGGGCGGCGGCCTGATCCTGGATGACAGGCTCTATACCGGTCACCGCTTCAAGGGTGCCGAATACGGCCACATGATCATGGATCCGGAAGGCCCGGTGTGCTCCTGCGGCCAGCGCGGCTGTCTGGAAATCTACTCCGCCAAGCGCGGCATGTCTTCGTATATGCTGCAGCAGATTGCCCGGGGCCGCACTTCCCTGATGGAAGGCCGCTTTGAAAACGGCACCTTCCGCAGCAAGCTCCTGAAGAAAGCCCTGCTGCAGAACGACCCGGTAGCGACCGAAGCCGTTGACCGGTCCTGCCACTATCTGGCCGTGGCCACCGGCAATATGATCAATACGTTCAGCCCGGATATCGTTGTATTTGGCGGCGGGGTCATCGAAGCCTGCGGTGATATCTTCATGGAAAAGATTCTCCGGGAAGTGGACAGATACTGCATGCCGTCCATCCGCGATACGGTGGAACTGAAAAAAGCCGCCCTGGGTGACGACTCGATTCTCTATGGCGCCCTGTCCATGATTGAGGCAGAAACCGCGAAAAAGAAAAAGAAGTAAACATTAGCCGGGGATGACCCCGGCTTTTTTCATGCCGTGTTTATTGGCCGGCTAGCCTGGATCAGGACCGGGCTTTGACGGAACACCGCCGGCAGTTGAAGCCATCCTGTCAGGACATATAAAATATACAAAACGGATACAGGAGAACAGCTCATGCCTGAAGACAAACTGAATGCTTACAAAGAAATCCTGAACAGCGGGGATCTGTACAATGCCATGGATGACGAACTGCTGACTTACCAGCACAGCCTGGTGCAGAAGCTCAACGAATACAACCGCACCGACGATACACCCGACGGCCTGCAGCAGCGGGAAGAGATGCTGAAGGACATCATGGGGACTTACGGAGACGGTCTGTACATCATCCCGCCCGTCTATGCCAACTGGGGCCTGAAGAATGTCCATGTCGGAAAGAATGTCGTGTTCAATTTCGGCTGCCGGTTCGTGGATGACGC
>JAFWEA010000216.1 GCA_017543005.1 Solobacterium sp.
TGCAAATTACCACCTTATAAATAATGATTTGAGCGGTTCATGTCGCTCATTTTATGCCTGCATGGCGTGAGATAAGTTATAATAATAACAGAGATTCAGGGGAGGCATAATATGACAATAGAAGAATTGCTGAAACTCGTTTTCATTGAGGAAAAGGCAGATCCGGAAAACCCGGCCGGGAAACTGTACCGGGGCGTCTTCCGGGCAGTAGAAGGCGGACCTGCCATTCCGGTCACAGACTGGTATTACAGTACAGAATTCGTCATGATCAAGGCCGAAGAAAATCTGCGCGGCGGGATCCTGGATAATCTGAAGAGGACCCCGGCAGCGGAAGTCGATCTGGTTGATGACCTGAAGGAAGGCTTTGATGAAGTCACAGACAAAGCCGGCAACCTGGCCAAGGCGGCAGCCGGACTGGTTGGCGCCGGACTGCTGGGTCTTGGCGGCGGGCTGAAGGACATCTTCGGCAAGATGTTCTCGTTCAAGGACGGCAAGGCATTCCTGGCCGGCGGTGCAGCTGACATAAAAAACGGACTGATGAAGCTGTTCGACGGCTTCAAGGACGAACCGGAACTGGCCGGACCAAGCAGCGAAGTGCTGGAAAAGGCCGTCACCGTACTGAGCCGGACCGGCGAAGAAGAAGGCATTGAGCTCGATGAACTCGATGTCCTGCTGAACAACCCGGAGCACAAGGGTGAAGCCCTGCTGAAGCGTTTCTGGAACGAATCCAAGCCGGAAGAAAAGGCAGAAAACGAAGCGATCTGCCGCTGGTTCCTGAATGACTACTATCCGGGTCTGGATGGGGCTGAAGGAGCCAAGGACACCTATGCCAAGAGTGCGCCGCTGCGGAAGCGTCTGGCCGCGCTGCTGGCTGACCTGAAGGCAGGGGCAGAAGAGAAGCCGATCAACCTCGGTGCTGTCGGCGCGGGTGCTGCGGCTGTGGCAGCCGGTACAGCCGGACTCTGGGACAAGCTGAAGAATCTGTTCCGCATGGATGGCGACAAGCTGATCGCATCCGGCAAGGCGGATGATATCACTGACGGTCTCTGCGAACTGTTTGAAGGGTTCCCGGAAGCCGGAGCCAAGGCCGATGTGAACAAGCTGGCCCTGGCCAATGCCGTCAAGACAGCATTGCTGGGCGGCAAGGGCAAGTTTGAACTGGCTGACCTCTGGAAGCTGCTGTTCAACAAGGACAAAGCCGGCGAAGAGATCCTGCGGACTCTGCCGGAAGGCGATGAAGCAACCGGTCTCATCAAGTGGTTTGACCGTGATTACTACACCGGGCTGCGTGGCCTCAAGGACGCAACCCCGACATATGCGGACACCGAACCGCTGCGGACCAGAATTGCGGGTCTTCTGAAGCGGACGCTCGATGTGGCCGAAGAAACACCGGCAGCTGCTCCGAAGGCGGCTGGTGCGGCTCTGCCGCTGGCCGGCATCGGTCTGGCCGGGCTGCTGGGCAGCGGTCTCTGGGACAAGCTGAAGAACCTGTTTGCCTGGGACGGCACCAAGCTGCTGGCCAAGGGCACACCGGATGATATTACAGACGGTCTGTGGAAGCTGTTTGACGGCTTCAAGGAAGTTCCGGACAAGGCTGACATCAGCAAGCTGGCCCTGGGCAATGCGGTCAAGGCACTGCACAGCGGCAAGTCCGGCAGCTTCGCCCTGGATGACCTGGACACTGTCCTGAGTGATCCGGAAAAGGGTGCAGGCCTGCTGCAGAAGGCATATGCCGATGCGGATGACAAGGATGCGAAGAAGGGACTGCTTGACTGGTTCAAGGATCACTTCTATGGCAAGAAGGCATTTACGGATGCCGAACCGCTGCGCTTCAAGCTGGGCGACTTCCTGAAGCAGGCAAAGGCCGGAGCCCTGCCGGGTATCCTGCCGCTGGCGGCAGCAGCTACCCCGGCGGTCAAGGCGGCCGAAGCCAAGGCCGAACCGGTCAAGGCGGCTGTAGCGGAAGAACCGAAGAAAAAGAGCAAGCTGCCGTGGATCTGCGGCGCGCTGGCCATTGCGTCGCTGCCGTTCTGGGCAATTCCTTATAAACTCAACTACAATCTGCCGGAAGAGGCAACCATTACCGATGCCCCGGCAACCTACAAGTTCTATGAGAACGTCAAGCTGCCGGAAGCCAATATTCCGGGCCGCAGCTTCGAAGGCTGGTTCAGCGATGAAGGTCTGACCAACAAGATCGACGGCATCCACTTCAGCCTGGGTTCCAAGACCCTGTTCCCGAAGTTCTCCGAACCGGTCAAACCGGAAGGTGATAAGCCGGATGTTGATCTGCCGGACTTCGATCTGTTCAAGAAGAATACCGGTGATCTGCGCAGCCTGTTTGACGGCA
>JAFWEA010000217.1 GCA_017543005.1 Solobacterium sp.
GATGACAACATGTTCCGCGGCATTGCCAAGGAGAGCGTTGTCAAGGTAACCGGAACCATCCGCAAGCGGGCGGAAGAAACATTCAACGCCAAGCTGCATACCGGTGAAATCGAACTGCTGGTCGATGAACTCGAAGTTCTGGGCAAGTCCAGGAACGAACTGCCGTTTGAAATCCTCACCAGCAAGAACACCAAGGAAGACGTCCGGCTGAAGTACCGTTATCTGGACATGCGCAACAAGAAGGTTATGGACAACCTGCAGCTGCGCGCCGAAGTGCTGCACTTCATCCGCAACAAGATGTATGACCTGGGCTTTACGGAAGTACAGACCCCGATCCTGACATCCTCCTCACCGGAAGGCGCCCGTGACTTCGTCGTGCCGTCCCGTCTGTTCAAGGGCCGCTTCTACGCCCTGCCGCAGGCTCCGCAGATCTATAAGGAACTGCTGATGGTCGGCGGTCTGGAAAAGTACTTCCAGATTGCACCGTGCTTCCGTGATGAAGACGCCCGGGCTGACCGGACTCTGGAATTCTACCAGCTCGACCTGGAAATGAGCTTCGTCGAGGAAGACGATGTGCTCGAGGTCGGTGAAGAAATCTTCTATGACATCTTCACCAAGTTCTCCGACAAGGAAGTTTCCCCGCGGCCGTTCCGCCGCATCCAGTACAACGATGCCATGGAAACATACGGCACCGACAAGCCGGATCTGCGCAACCCGCTGCTGATCAAGGACGCTTCCGAAGTCCTGAAGAATACCGAATTCCGGCCGTTCAAGAAGTCCGTTGTCAAGGTCATCGTCGTTGATGACATCGGCAAGAACTCGAACTCCTGGTTCAACGAAGTGGTGGAATACGCTTCCTCCATCGGCATGCCGGGTATCGGCTACCTGACCCTGCTGGAAGACGGCAGCCTCAAGGGCCCGATCGACAAGTTCCTGACCGATAAGGAACGCCAGGACCTGATTGAACAGTTCGGCATGAAAGCCAACTCCGTCATGTTCTTCATTGCCAACCGGAGCCGCAAGCTGGCGCAGAAGTATGCCGGCCAGATCCGGACAGAACTGGGCCGCAAGTGTGGACTGATCGATCCGAACAAGCTGGAACTGTGCATCATCAACGACTTCCCGATGTTCGAATATGACGACAAGGCCAAGAAGTACGAGTTCTGCCACAACCCGTTCAGCCTGCCGCATGGCGGTATCAAGGCATATGAAGAACATAAGGATGATCCGGAAGCAATTCTGGCTTATCAGTATGACTTTGTCTGCAACGGCAACGAAATGGCTTCGGGTGCCATCCGCAACCACGACCTCGACAGCATGGCCAAGGGCTTCGAAATGGTCGGATACACCAGAGCGGAAGTGGAAGAGCGCTTTAAGTCCATCTTCACAGCCTTCCAGTACGGCTGCCCGCCGCACGGCGGCATGGCCCCGGGTATCGACCGGATCCTGATGCTGATCAAGGACGAGCCGAACCTGAGAGAAGTACAGGCCTTCCCGACCAGCGCCAGCGGTCAGGACTTCATGATGGGTTCCCCGAGCTATCTGACCGATACACAGCTGGAAGAACTGGGCATTACCTTCGTTGAGGAGGAAGAAGAATGAACAGATTCACAAAGGAAATGGTTGATGACTACGCGAACAAACTGCTGTTCGATCTGACTCCGGAAGAGAATAAGATGGTTCTCGATGAATTCGAGATCATCGACCGCAACTGCGATGCCGTCAACACAATTCCGGGCATTGCCGAAGTCACACCGATGACCCACTGTCTCGATGACTTCGTCGTGGAACTGCGGGATGATGAGGCGGAACCATCTGTTGATATCGAACTGCTGCTGCGTAATTCCGATGAAACCAGTGACCGGGAAGTTGAACTCCCGAAGGTGGTGGACTGATGAGCTATACGGAAAAATCCATCGTGGAACTCCACGAACTGCTGAAAAGCGGTGAAATCACGCCGGCTGAACTGTTGGCGGAAAGCCTGGAAAAGATTCATGCCCTGCAGGACAGGTGCAATGCCTTTGTCACGATCATTGATGACGCCAAGCCGGAAGAAGTAACCGACAGCTTACTGTCGGGCATTCCGTACGGGGTCAAGGATCTGTATTCGACAAAGGATATCCTGACCACCGGTTCCTCCAACACGCTGCGTGACTATGTGCCGTTCTTCAGCGCCACAGCCGTTGAGAACCTGGACAAGGCCGGCGCCGTGAAGGCAGCCAAGACCGTGACCGATGAGTTCGGCATGGGCGGCACAGGCACAACCGGTCATACCGGTGTGGTCAGAAATCCGTGGGACCTGACCCGGATGTGTGCCGGCTCCAGTGCCGGCAGTGCCTGCGCGGTGGCAGCGGGCGTTGTCCCGTTTGCCCTGGGTACCGATACCGGTGACAGTGTCCGCAAGCCGGCAGCTTACTGCGGAATTGTCGGCTTCAAGCCGACCTACGGCATGATCTCCCGTTACGGTGTCTTCCCGTTCGCCTCCAGCATCGACCACTGCGGTGCCTTCGCCAGAAACGTGGCGGATGTGGCCCTGGTTGTTGATGCCATGAAGGGCAAGGATGACAAGGATATGACCTCCTGGGATTCCTCCGATATCCATCTCTATGATGACCTGAAGCCGCAGCTGGCCGGCATGAAGCTCTGCTATGTCAAGGAACTCTGCGATATCAGCCGTTATCCGAATCCGAGCCGGGAACTGCAGGAACATCTGGCCAACTTCATGGAAAAGATGGAGATGCTCAGAGCCAACGGCGCGATCGTTGAGGAAGTGTCGGTGGATCAGGCCCTGCTGAACGCCCAGCCGTCCGTCTATGTCATTCTTTCCTGCGCCGAGGCCACCAGCAACCTGGCCAACCTGACCGGTCTGATCTTCGGCCCGCGCGGGGAAGGCAGCACCTATATCGATGTCATGAAGGATCACCGGACCCATGGCTTCTCCAGCCTGATCAAGAGAAGACTGGTTATCGGTTCCTATGTCCTGCAGAAGGAAAACCAGGAACGCTACTTCAAGAATGCCCAGAGAGTCAGAAGACTGCTGGTCGACCGCTGGAAGGAACTGTATCAGACCTATGACGCAGTGATCCTGCCGGTCGGAACAGGTCCGGCCAAGCATCTGGACGGCTCCCTCGATATCCTGGACGAAGGAACATCCCCGCTGGAAGAACACATGCAGATCGGCAACTTCGGCGGCTTCCCGTCCATTACGATTCCGGACGGCTTCATTGACGGCCTGCCGGTCGCTCTGAACATTACCGGAAACAACTACGAAGACCAGAAGGTGCTGAACATCGCCGCGGCGATTGAAGGCCTGATGGATTATAAGAATCAGATTGCACGGGAGGTGAAGCGCTGATGAAGTACAAGGCAGTAATCGGACTTGAGATGCACTGTGAACTGAAGTCCAACTCCAAAGTGTTCTCCCCGTCCCGCAATGCGTATTCCGAGCTGGCCAACTCCAACGTCAATGCGATTGACCTAGCCTTCCCGGGCACGATGCCGACCGTAAACAAGAAGTGTGTCAAGGATTCCATCAAGATGGCCATGGTGCTGAACTGCAAGGTACCGGAATACATGCTGTTTGACCGCAAGAACTACTTCTACCCGGACCTGCCGAAGGGCTACCAGCTGACCCAGTTCACGATGCCGGTAGGCGTCAACGGTCACGTGGATGTCCCGTTTGAGGGCGGGATCCTGCCGGTGGATATTCATGATATCCATCTGGAAGAAGACGCTGCCAGCATGGACCATCTGGAGAACTCCTCGGTCATCGACTACAACCGCGGCGGGGTGCCGCTCTTGGAACTGGTGACGGAACCGTGCCTGCATTCCGCCAAGGAAGCCGTGGCTTTCCTGGAATTCATGCGCAGTGCCTACCAGTACTGCGATGCCTCCGAGGCTGACACCAAGAAGGGCCAGATCCGCTGCGACGTCAACGTCTCCATCATGGAAGAAGACGCTACGGAACTCGGCACCAGAGTCGAAATCAAGAACGTCAACTCGTTCGGCAATGTCCACGATGCCATCGTCTATGAAATCAAGCGTCAGAGTGAACTGAAGGATGCCGGCCGGTATGATGAGGTTGTGCAGGAAACCAGACGGTTCGATGAGGAAAGCGGCAGAACGATCCACATGCGTTCCAAGGAAGATGCCGTTGACTACAAGTATTTCGTTGAACCGAACATCCCGCGCTACCGGATTACCCCGGAATGGAAGGAAAGCATCCGCAAGGAAATTCCGCGGCTGAGCCATGAGCGCCGCCGGGAATACCTGGATACCTACGGGTTCTCCGAGACCGATGTGACCGTCCTGACCCGCGAGAAGGGCATCTCCGATTACTTTGAAAAGTGCGTCACCCTCGGCATGGATCCGAAGGAAGCCTGCAACTGGGTCACCGGCAGTATCGTCGCCTGGCTGAACAAGAATGAAGCCGAGATCAAGGACTTCTATCTGACCCCGGAAATGCTCAAGTTCATCTATGACAATGTCAAGAAGGGCACCATCTCCGGCAAGCAGGCCAAGGA
>JAFWEA010000218.1 GCA_017543005.1 Solobacterium sp.
GGGCACCGGGGCGATGCCGCTGGATGTCTATGATATGAAGATCGATTTCCTGGCCAACAATGACTACAAGTGGATGATGAACTACTGCGGCACCGGCTTCGGCTTTGTCACGCCGGCCCTGCGCAGAAAACTGAAGCAGCGGACCTGCGGCTGGATGGCCGACCGGGATCTCTTTGTCGAAAAGGAAACCATTGATCTGCGGGAAGACGCCGCCCGTTTTGAGTTCGGCTACCCGAATGTATCCGGCATCTTCGGCCTCGGACTGGTGGCGAAGCGTTACTGCGAACTGGGGGCAAAGAATATTGCGGACTATATTCTGGATCTGAACGAATATCTGGAAGAACGGGTCAAAGAACTTCCAGGCACCTGTTTCTGGAGTGACTATGACCGGGCCAACCGCAGCGGAATTGCCGTTGTCTGCTTTGATCATGACATTGGCAAAGAGAAACTGGCGGAACGGAACATCATTGCGCCGGTCCGCAGCGGGGCTATGTACGGCTGGCAGACAGCGGTCCGTATCGGCCTGCACTATTACAACAACCGGGAAGACATCGACCGGCTGATCGAAGCCCTGAAAGCAGAATAACCCTGTATCGAAAAAAGAAGCACTTCAAAGTGCTCCTTTTCTTTCGGTTTGTCGTCAGGCGGGATTAATCCCAGCGTTTGACCAGCTTGGTGAGTTCCTTGAGGAATTTCTTCAGCTCGCTGTTGCGGGCCTTCTTTCTCTTCTCGATCAGCCGGATCAGCTGCTGTCCCTTTGCCATCAGTTCGGCATAATACTCGTTCTGGCCGGCAGTATCCTGTTCCCTGGCCTGGTCCTCGCGGATCTGTTCCTGCTTCTCTTCGGCAGTGACAACCAGCTCCGGCTCTTCCGTGCTGACATACTTGTTGTACAGAAGATCAAAGACATACCCGGTATACGGGGCGGAAGCCTCATATCCGTGCTCATCATGCAGCAGCTTCGCATAGCCCTCGGCCACCGCATCATCCCCATGAACAACGAAGATGTTCTTCGGCTTGTCGGGGTTGTCCGTCAGCCAGTGCACCAGACCGTTGCGGTCCGCATGGGCACTGACATCCTGCAGCTGCACGATTTCCGCATTCACATGGATATCTTCCTGGAAGATCCGGACATCCTTGTCGCCGTCAACCAGGCTTCTGCCCAGGGTGCCTTCCGCCTGATAGCCGGCAAAAGCCACCGTGCATTCCGGCCGCCACAGATTGTGCTTGAGATGGTGCTTGATGCGGCCGCTGGTGCACATGCCGGAAGCCGAGATGATGACCGACGGCGTGGTGGCAGTATTGATCAGTTTGGACTGTTCGACATCCAGAACCATCCGCAGGTTGGGGAACACCAGCGGATGACCGCCTGCCCGAATGATCTTCATGGCATCTTCGTCATAGTATCCGAAGGTGTTATCGTCGAAGATGGCCGTGGCTTCCTCAGCCAGCGGGCTGTCCACGTAGACAATGAAATCCTGGTAGGTAACAAGACCTCTTTCCAGTGCTTCCCGGATAAAGTACAGGATCTCCTGGGTCCGGCCCACCGCAAAGGCAGGAATGACCACGTTGCCGCCGCGGGCAAAGGTCCGGTTCATGATATCCGCCAGCTGGATGACCGGGTTGGCGCTCTTCTCATGGAAGCGGTCACCGTAGGTGCTTTCGGTGATGACATAATCAGTTGTTTCACGAGGTGAAGGATCATTGACGATCGGGATCCCGGTATTGCCAAGGTCTCCCGTATAGGCAAGGGTGCGGGTCTTGCCGTCTTCCTGCATGGTCAGGTACATGATCGCACTGCCGAGAATATGGCCGCCGTCTTCATATCTGACGCTGACCCCTTCCACCGGCGAGAAGGTCTCACCGTACGCGACCGCCTTGAAATACTGCATGGCAAATTCCGCATCCTCGACATCATACAGGGGTTTCACCTGTTTTCTGCCGCTGCGCTTTGCCTTCCGGTTGGTCCATTCTGCCTCGGACTCCTGGATATGGGCCGAATCCTTCAGCATGATTTCCGAAAGCTGCCGGGTGGCCTCCGTGCACCAGATGGTTCCGTGGAATCCGTCCCGGACCAGTTTCGGCAGCAGACCGGAATGATCGATGTGGGCATGGGAAAGCAGGACGGCCTCAATTTCTGCCGGCTGCACCGGCAGGTCTTCATTGACGTAGATGTCCCTGCCCTGTTCCATGCCGCAGTCCAGCATGATGTAATGGCCGTTGACCTCAATCACGTGACAGCTGCCCGTCACTTCACGGTCAGCCCCGATAAAATAGAGTTTCATATGATCACCCTCTTCGCGGAAGTTGGAAATGCAGAGCACTTCCGCTTCCTGTTCTCTGATTAAATTATATAGTATTTACAGTAGATAAAACCTGTGTGAATCATCATGACGGGTGAAATACCAGAAAGGTGTAACGATATGAATACTGATATTTGCAAAGAGATCCTGCATCGCGAGAATCTGACCTGTGTCATCGCGGATGAAAATGATATTGTTCTGAAAAGCGACAAGAAGGCCATTCTGCCGATGCTCGATATACTGGATCTTTACCGGAACCACGGCTGCCGGCCGCTGTACCAGGCAGACAAGATCATCGGCATGGCGGCTGTCATCATTGCGGCCGAGTGCGGCATCCGTGAGATTTATGCCGATGTCATCAGCGAGAAGGCAATTGCCATTGCCGAAAGAAAAGGCATCCGGGTGTCCTATGACCGGTCTGTCGAAATGATCCTCAACCGGGCAAAAACAGCCGAAGGCCCTTTTGAGGCAGCCCTGCACGGGGTGGATGAAAATGATTTTGCGAAGGTGCTGGAAACGGTTTATGCCGTGCTTGACCGCATGGGCATGCCCTACTGAGTCCCGACTGAAACGCTTTGCTCTGCCGGCATGAACCATGCCGGTTTTTTTACGGCAGAAC
>JAFWEA010000219.1 GCA_017543005.1 Solobacterium sp.
ATCGGCCTGTCTGGCCAGATCTGCCAGGGCCATTTCCTTATTCAGATCTGCCTCGGAGAAGGTCACGGTAATATCACGGTCATTGGCAATCTCCTTGATGACATCTCGGGAATACGCCCCGGTTTCGGCCATGATGACATCGGTGACGTTCTCCGGCAGTTCCGCCAGGATCGTATCCAGCGAAGCATTGGCGCCGATGATCAGGACAATCCCGGCATCCTCTTCTTCCTCATCCATCATCCGATCAGCCGGCAGGGCGGCCACTTCCACCGGCTCATCCAACAGGATGGCCGCATTACTTTCTTCGGCAAACACCAGCAGCTGATCCCCTGCCATGATGAGCGTATCGGGATCAGGGTTCAGCGTAATTCTGCCATGGCTGCTGATCCCAACCGGCAAAGCCCGGTCCATCTGCAGCAGCAGCTGTTCAAACCGCATTCCTTCAATCCCTGGCAGGGAAATCGTGTAGAGCTCGGAGCCCTCAAAATTGAAGACTTCGCGGAATACTACCGACAGGCCCGGCTGGGTGCAGGAATGGGCAATGATCTTGGCAATGGTGTCATTGGTCTGCAATGTGGTGACATTGTGCTTGCTGGCAAGGGTCGGCGGGAAGCGGTATTCATCCCGGGAGACGATTGCCCCGACCCGGACATTTTCATTGGCGGAACTGCTGATGATCGTGGAGACGGCCAGCAGTGCCTTCATGGTCCGCATGTCATCGGTCGGCGCAATGATGATGGTGCGGCAGGTCTCCAGCGACAGTTTTTCCAGCGTGGCCGGATCAAAGATATCTACGGTCCGGCAGATGATCCGGATGTTGGCGGGGATTTCTATATTGTCATGGATGCTTTCTTCCATCTCATCGCGCTCGACATCATCGGCCACGACGATGGTGCAGGGCTGTCCGGCAGCGGCCAGGATCAGCTGCCGCAGCAGTGTATACTCACCCGGATAGAAGCCCAGCACAACGATATGATCTTCCTCCAGCACAGCAGAGTTTCCCTTGCGCAGGCTGGTGATCTTTTCTTCAATGGCACTGGAAATAATACCGATCAAAACGCTGGTAACCAGCAGGCCGCAGACCGCAGCCACCGCCATGAACAGGATATAGGCCAGACTGCCGTCCCCGGCAGAAGGCATCCAGGCATTGATGACGGTCACCATGGTCTCCCAGAAGGCTTCAAACAGGGTTACCTCCCCGTCGGCCGCACTGATCACCACGGCCAGCAGCACAATGATCAGCACCGTGGCAATGACCAGCAGCCTGATCAGACTGAGGCTGCCCCGGGCCATCTGGTTGTCAAACCAGTATAAAAAGCGTTCTTTTCGTGACGGACGTTTCATGTGACTTTCCTCCTCATGTGACGGAAATACTGCCGGAGGTCGGAATTGGTGCTGTCAGCTGAATGAATGATCAATAACAGGATACTTCACCTTCATTATAGCAAACGCCATGAACACTCACCCCGCCCCTAGGGGTGAAAAACGGGACTGCAGCGATCTTTCCGTTACAGTCCCGTTTTCTCAGATTGCGGCGCCTTCGGTGAACTGCGAATTCCAGAGTCCGGCATAGAAGCCGTTTTGGGCCAGCAGTTCCTCATGATTGCCGGTTTCCACGATATCCCCGTCTTTCATGACCAGGATGATATCTGCGTCACGAATCGTGGACAGACGGTGCGCGATCGTAAATGATGTACGTCCTTCCGTGAGTTTGTTCATGGCATCCTGTACGATCTGCTCGGTTCGGGTATCGACCGAGGAGGTGGCTTCATCCAGGATCAGCAATGGCGCATCCGTGATCATCGCCCGGGCGATCGTCATCAGCTGTCTCTGCCCCACCGACATATTCGAATCATCATTGAGCTCGGTATCATATCCCTTCGGCAGCGACATGATATACCGGTGAATGCCGACCGATTTGCAGGCATTGATCATCTCCTCGTCACTGACATGTTCTTTCCCGAACGTCAGGTTTTCCCTTACCGTTCCCCGGAACAGCCAGGTATCCTGCAGAACCATGCAGAACAGGGAATGCACACACTCTCTTGTCATGTCGGAGATCTTTGTGCCGCCGATGGAAATCGATCCGCTGTCTGTCTCATAAAAGCGCATCAGCAGATTGACCAGGGTGGTCTTGCCGGCCCCGGTCGGTCCGACAATGGCTACCTTGTGTCCGGGGTAGACGGTAAACGTAAAGTCATGAATGACCGGCTTGCCCGGCACGTAGCCGAAACTGACATGTTCAAAGTCCACCGCTGCCTGTTCGATATTATCAACGCTTTCGATCTTGCCCGTTTCATCCTCCATCTCCGGTTCTTCAAAAAGCTGGAAGATACGTTCTGCGGCCGCGGCTGCTGTCTGAATATTTGTGGTCCCTTCGGCCAGCTGGGTCAGCGGCTGGGTGAACAGTTTGACATAGATGATGAAGGCAACGATGACACCGAAGGCAATTTCTCCTTTGCCGACAAGATAAGCGCCGTATACGCATACTGCCACATAGCCGAGATTGCTGATGAATTCCATGATCGGCATCATCAGACCGCTGAGAAACTGGGACTTCCAGTTGGTTTCATAAAGCAGTTCATTGATCCGGTTGAACTCCTCTTCCGAGGCCTCTTCGCCGTTATATCCCCTGACGATCACATGGCCGGCATACATCTCTTCGATATGACCGTTGAGCTGGCCGAGGAAAACAGATCTTTTGACAAAGTAAGGCTGGGATACCCTGATGATATAGCGCATGCCGGCAAACCCGATAACAGCGAAGAATATCGCAGCCAGGGCGAGTTTCAGATTCGTTATGAGCATCATGATCATGCAGCCGATAAAGGTGATGGCAGCCGAGATCATCTCTGCCACGGTGCGGTCAAGTGCCATGTTCAGCGTATCCACATCATTTGTCACCCGGCTCAGCAGATCACCGAAACTGGAGGAATCCACCCGGGACAGCGGGATCCGGTTCAGTTTGGCAGAAATATCATTGCGCATTCTCTGCGTCATGCGGGATGAATATGTTGTCATTGCATACGTCTCGGCATAGGCCACAAAACCGCTGATGACATACAGAATCAGCAGGATGACGGTAATGTGTACGATACCGTCAAGATCCATATCGCCGGTTTTCATCCCGGCCTGGATCATGTTGGTGATATCCTTCAGCATATTCGGCCCGAACAGTGTCAGTACCACACTGAGCACAGCACAGCCGATGCCGATGATCACCAACGGCAGCAGGCTCCTGCTGTATTTAAGGATCATCTTTACGGAGTTGCGGAAACTCTGCGGCTTCTCCGCCGCTCTCATTCCTCCCCGGGGTCCCCCTCCGGTGGTCTTCATCTCTACCTGTCCGAGGCTGTAACTGTCTTTTGCCATATTATGCCAATTCCCCCTGAGACAGCTGTGTACGGGCAATCTCCCGGTATACTTCGCAGTCTTTCATCAATTTACTGTGGGTTCCCTCGCCGACAATCTTTCCCTCATCGAGGACGATGATCTTATCGGCTTCCCGGATCGTTCCGATCCGCTGGGCAACGATGAATGTCGTCACCCCAGCCGTCTCGTTCTTCAGGGCTGTGCGCAGGGTTCTGTCGGTCTTATAGTCAAGGGCACTGAAGGTATCGTCAAAGATGTAGAATTCCGGCCGGCGGTAGACAGCCCGGGCCACGGAAAGCCTCTGTTTCTGGCCGCCGGAGATATTGCTTCCGCCGCGGTTGATGCGGGCATTGATATCTCCGTCCATTTTTGAGACAAACTCATCTGCCTGAGCGATCTGAACCGCTTTGCGTACTTCTTCCTCTACATCTTCATGGGCATAGGTGACATTGCTGCGGACGGTCCCGGAAAACAGCACGGCCTGCTGGGAGGCATATCCCATCAGTTCATGAAGTGCTTTCTGGGTATAGTCACGGACATTCACGCCATCCACCAGCACCTCTCCCTTTGATGCATCAAAGAAGCGCATCATCAGGTTGACAAGTGTGGACTTGCCGGATCCGGTCGCCCCGATAAATGCTATCGTCTCTCCCTTCTCTGCCGTAAAGGAGATATCACTTAGTACTTCCGTTGATGTCCCTGGGTAAGTAAAGGAAACATGCCGGAATTCCAGGGTTCCCTGCTCCGTCCCGGCTGTCTTTTCTCCGTCATGGATCACGGGCTCCGTATCCAGTACGGCATTGATCCGTTCTGCCGATACGGCAGCTCTCGGGATCATGTTGAAGATCATATTCAGGCCCATGAAGGCGCGCACGATCCTTGCGGCATAGGTGGAAAAGACAACCATCTCGGAGAAGATATTCAGCTGTTCGGCACTGGAGCCGGCACTGACGATCAGGAAGGCACCGATGCAGTAGATGCCGACATTCAGTTCGTTATTGATAAACCTGGTCGTCGGCTGCATCAATCCCATCGCCCTTCTGGCTTTCAGGGCATTCTCCGTCAGTTCATCGTTGGCCCGGCGGAACTTTTCCCGTTCGTAATTCTCGGCGTTATATGCCCGGATAACACGCATGCCGGTCATATTCTCACGGGTAACCTGATTCAGGTTGTCCGTATAGTACTGCATTTTGCGGAAGCGGGGATGTGCATAGATGATCAGGAAGATCAGCAGGGCAAACAGAAGCGATACCGAAGCTGCCGTAAAGGCCAGCCACTGCCAGTATCTGGTGGAAATCTTGTAAAAGGCATATCCGGACATGATCGGCACTCTGATCAGCTGATTGAATCCCCG
>JAFWEA010000220.1 GCA_017543005.1 Solobacterium sp.
GTTTTACATATCGGACAACCGGCATGGCCGGCGGCAGGGCGTTTTCCCGCCGCAGCCGCACGAATTCCTGTACAGCTTCGTCATAAGCGCTGTTGTTTACCGCAAACGGCATGCGGTCCACACCGTTCTGTTTCAGCCATTCGTAGAATTCCCGGTTGAAGGATTCTTCGTTGATGTTGCGGGCCACGGCATCACTGGAGCAGCCCAGCAGGATGCAGTCGTCACCGCTGGCCTTGATCTCCGTCTGTCTGAGCATGGCTGCGTAACGGTCGGCCGGTATGCCGGTCATGCGCACTGCCAGACTGTTCTGATCGGCTGTCTTGCAGTCCTTGCGGCACTGCACCAACAGAGAAACAATTTCCAATACGTTATACTCACGCACCGCATTTTCCACCGGTTCCGGAACGGCAATCGGGGCCGCCGGGGCCGGGGCTTCCGCCGGTGTTTCCACAACGGCCGGCTGCGGGGCAGGTTCAGGTTCTTTCATTGGTGCTGTCACCGGTTCCTCGGCCGGTATATATGCATGCATGTTTGCCGGTTCAGCCGCTTCCGCAGCGGGTTTCTGCCACAGCAGCATCTCCATGCAGGCCAGTTCCAGCAGGGTGATGACATCCTGTCCGGTCCGGTAGGACTGCTGGGCCGCCAGCAGCCGGTCGGCCATCTTCAGCAGGATTTCCGCCGGCACCTTGCTGCTCAGGGCCGCTGCCTGTTCCGCCGTCAGGGTCCGCAGCAGGGCATCTTTTTTCGTATAGCGCCAGATGACGCCGTCCTTGAGCACCGCCGCCAGGTCTTCGGTCAGTTTCCGCAGATCCAGGCCGCCCTGCTCATATTTCTGCAGGCGCGTCAGGACACCGGCCATATTCCGTGTGAAGATATCCTCCAGCAGGCCCAGTTTCTGGTCGGCCGTGGCCAGGCCATAGACCCGGTTGATGCCTTCTTCGGTAATTTCCCCGCCGGCATAGGATGACACCTGTTCGAGAATGCTGAGGGCATCGCGCATGCCGCCGTCAGCCAGCTCGGCAATTTTGCGGGCCGCGCCTTCTTCCAGCGAAAAGCCTTCATTGCCGGCAATGTACAGCAGATGATCCTTGATCTGCTCGGCTGCCACCCGGGTGAAATCAAACCGCTGGCAGCGTGAGATGATCGTGTTGATCAGTTTCTGCGGATCGGTTGTGGCCAGAATGAAGATGACATGTTCCGGCGGTTCTTCCAGCGTCTTCAGCAGGGCACTGGCCGCCGATGAGGACAGCTGGTGCACCTCGTCGATGATATAGACTTTGTGATGCGACATCATCGGGGCCAGCCGGGCCCGTTCGATCAGGTCGCGGATATCTTCGACATGCGTTTCGTTGGCCGCATTGATCTCGATGATATCAGGGTGCGTACCGGCCGCGGCCGCCAGGCAGCTCGGACAGGTTCCGCACGGTTTTCTGTCGGGATTTTCGCACAGGACAGCCCTGGCCAGCAGTCTGGCCATGGTCGTTTTGCCGGTTCCGCGGGGTCCGCAGAAAAGGTAGGCGTGCCCGACGTTGCCCGAATTCACCGCATTGCGGATGGAACGGACAACATATTCCTGTCCCACGACTTCATCGAAGTCCCGGGAACGGTATTTTTGATATAAAGCGGTTCGGCTCATGACGAAAACTCCTTCGTTTCATTATTATAACAAAAAACCTGCATGTTATTGCAGGTTTGCGGCTGTTTTCTGCTGTTTTTTCAAGGCCCTTTTTTCGCGGAAAAAGTCCTGCAGAACAGCGGCACATTCGGCCTGCAGGAGCCCGCCGCGGATCTCTTTCGGGTACGTGCCGATATGGCGGATTTCCTTGACCCGGATCAGGCTTTCCGTGGCCCCGCCCTTGGGGTCCGGCGTGCCGTAGCAGAGTGTGCGGATCCGGGCCAGGCTGATGACGCCGGTGCACATCATGCACGGTTCCAGCGTCACATACAGGTCGCAGTCCGACAGGCACCACGTACCCAGTTTCTTACTGGCTTTCTGGATGGCCAGCATCTCCGCATGGGCCATGGCCTGGCCGTTGTGTTCGCGCAGGTTGTGGGCCCGGGCAATGATCTTCCCATCCCTGACAACGACCGCGCCGACCGGCACCTCATCGATTTTCCGGGCTTTGTCCGCTTCTTTGAGCGCTGCCCGCATGTATTTCTCTTCGGTATTCATGATATAAAAATGGCACACACAAGCAGAGGTTTGTATGGCTGCTTCCTTCCGGACCTGACCAGGTTGTATACATGCTTGCTGTACCGCCGTTATTATAACCGAATTATTCCGGTTGCACAACAGCCGTAATTGTTTCACGTGAAACAACAAAGGAGGCGGTTCATACCGTCTCCTTTGTCTGAAATGTCGAACTGATTACAGAGAGTTCTTCTTTTCCTTAACCGGAACCAGAACTTCCTGACCGCCCATGTACGGACGCAGCGGTTCAGCGATCTTGACTGTACCGTCAGCCTGTACGTTGTTTTCGAGGTAAGCGATCAGAGCACGCGGTGTCGCAACAACTGTGTTGTTCAGTGTGTGTGCGAAGTAGTTGCCCTTTTCACCCTTGATGCGGATGCCCAGACGTCTTGCCTGTGCGTCACCCAGGTTGGAGCAGCTGCCGACTTCGAAGTACTTCTGCTGACGCGGGCTCCAGGCCTCAACGTCGCAGCTCTTGACCTTCAGGTCAGCCAGGTCACCGGAGCAGCATTCCAGCTGACGGACCGGGATATCCAGGCTGCGGAAGAACTTGACGGATGTCTGCCACAGCTTGTCATAGTACTTCGGGGAATCTTCCGGCTCGCAGATGATAACCATTTCCTGCTTTTCGAACTGGTGGACACGGTATGTACCACGCTCTTCGATGCCGTGCGCACCGACTTCCTTACGGAAGCACGGGCTGTAGGAAGTCAGCTGATACGGCAGGGCTTCCTTCTTGACGGTACGGTTGATGAACCGGCCGATCATGGAGTGCTCGGATGTACCGATCAGATACAGGTCTTCGCCTTCGATCTTGTACATCATGTTTTCCATTTCCTTGAAGCTCATAACACCCTTGACGACTTCGCCATGGATCATGAACGGCGGCACGAAGTATGTGAAGCCTTCATTGATCATGAAGTCACGGGCATAGGACAGGATGGAGGAGTGCAGTCTGGCAACATCGCCGCACAGGAAGTAGAAACCGTTGCCGGATGTGTTGCGGGCGCTGTCCAGATCGATGCCGTCGAGGCTTTCCATGATATCGACATGGTACGGAACTTCCCATTCCGGGACAACCGGATCACCGAACTTCTGAATTTCAACGTTCTCGGTGTCGTCGCGGCCGATCGGAACACTCGGGTCGATGATGTTCGGGATGACCATCATGCGGTTCTTGATTTCTTCTTCGAGTTCAGCTTCCTTGACTTCCAGGGCTGCCAGTTCATCACCATATTCCTGAACCTTTGCCTTGACCTTTTCGGCTTCTTCCTTCAGGCCCTTGCCCATCAGGCCGCCGATTTCCTTGGAAAGCTTATTGCGCTCGCCTCTCAGAGCATCTGCTCTTGTCTTGGCTTCGCGGAATTCCTGGTCGAACTTCGCCACTTCATCAACAAGAACCAGCTTTTCGTCCTGGAACTTTTTGCGGATGTTTTCTTTGACGAGTTCAGGGTTTTCTCTAATCAGTTTAATGTCAATCATTTCAATTTCCCTCCTGGATATAAAAACACCGTCACTGCAGTCAGGGACGATGTGAGTTTCGCGGTGCCACCCTATTTGCTTAATTGTTTCACGTGAAACAATTAAACCTCTTCATTGGCGGATAACGGCCGCAGCCGGAAATGGTTGGTTTCACTCAGGGATGGATTTCCTTCTGTTTTGCGGCAGCTTTCATCACCCGCTGCCTTTCTGCGACTGCGCCACAAAAGTACTTGTTCCCGTCAACGAGATACCTTTATTATTGCCACAAGAGAGAGGTTTGTCAAGGTATACAGGCTATGCTAGAATGGGCGGGAAAGAAGGGATGAAACTTGAAAAAAACCCTGATTGCAGGACTGCTTCCGCTGTTTCTGCTGACGTCCTGCTCAGCCCGCAAGGACCCGTCCGAGGACACCTCGAACGGCCCTGTCACAACGCCGGATGAGCTCACGGATGCCGAGAAGGAACTGCTGATGATCCAGGGCTGCATTGAAGATTACAATAACGATCTCATCGCCGAACGGGAAGAGTATTA
>JAFWEA010000221.1 GCA_017543005.1 Solobacterium sp.
CATTCTGGACCACATCGACTACTATGAACAGCTGTATGCCGGACCGTCTGAGCATCCGGATTATGACCATACAAAGAAGAAAGTGATGCAGCTTCATGACTTTGTCATGTCACAGCGCCGGCACCTCTGTCTGACGCATATTGACGCCGTACCGGACAACTTCCTGTTCTATTCCCACAAGGGGGAGGAAGGCCTGCAGCTGACCGACTGGGAATATGCCGGCATGCAGGATCCGCATGTGGATATCGCCATGTTCTGCATCTACAGCGAATATGACCGGCCGCGCATCGATCATGTGATTGACCTGTACTTCCGGGGCAGCTGCCCGCCGGAAACCCGGGTCAAGATCTACTGCTATGTCGCTGCCTGCGGCCTGCTCTGGAGCAACTGGTGTGAATACAAGCGGACGCTGGGGGTTGAGTTCGGCGACTATGCCCGGGCCCAGTATGATTATGCGCGCACCTACAGCGACATCGCCCGCCATGAGATCGAAGCCCTGAAGAACCGGTAAACAGCGGGACCGCCATGGTCCCGTTTTCTTAACAGATCATATTCTGAACGATTCCCGCAAGTGTCAAAACTTTATAATGCCCGAAAACATAAAATACGATATGATGAATAATATGCTGAAGCAATTCAGCGGGACAGGAGACTGATAATGAAACCGATTGAAAGTTCCGACAAAATGAAGCTGATCCGCAGTGATATCCGCGGCCGCGTCTATGAAAAATCCCTGGAAATGAGCAAGCAGGGAATCCATATCACCAGACTGAATACCGGCAATCCGGCCACCTTCGGTTTCGGCATGCCTGACAGTGTCAGAAACGCCCTGCTGAACAACGCCGACAAGGCCGTCGCATACTGCGATCCCCGCGGCATGGATGAAGCCCGGCAGGCGATCATTGCCTATCATGAATCCCGCGGTATCCAGGGTCTGACCGAGGACGATGTCTACATCGGCAACGGCATCAGTGAACTGGCCACGATGATCTGCACCTGCATTCTGTCTGCCGGTGATGAAATGCTGATCCCGCTGCCGTATTACAGCCTGTGGACCAATGCGGCATACCTTGCCATGGCCAAACCGGTGTACTACCACTGCGACGAGCAGAACGGCTGGGTGCCGGATGTCGAGGACATGGAACGCAAACTCACAGACCGCACCAGGGCTGTCCTGCTGATCAACCCGAATAACCCGACCGGCCAGGTCTACCCGCCGGCCGCTGTACAGAAAGTCATCGACTTTGCCCGCCGGCATGACCTGCTCATCATTTCCGATGAGATCTATGACCGGCTGATCTTTGACAACGTCCCGTTCAAGTCCACCGCCAGCATGGCCCCGGACCTGCCGGTCATCACGACCAACGGCCTGTCCAAGTCCCATATCATCTGCGGCTTCCGCTGCGGCTGGGCGGTCATCAGCGGTCCGCGTGAACTGACGGCCGAGCTCAACCGGAACATGTTCAAGCTGGCGGCGATGCGCCTGTGCGGCAATGCCCTGACCCAGCTGGTCATCCCGGCTGCCCTCAACGATCCGGAAAGCACCATCGACATGATTACCCCGGGCGGCCGGCTCTATGAACAGCGCAGGGTTGCCATTGAGGAACTGGACAAGCTGCAGGCCGAAGGCCTGATTGAATACAATGCGCCGATGGCTGCCTTCTATCTGTTCCCGAAGGTGTCCGAGCGCATCAAGGTCAAGGATGACATCCAGCTGGCTTTTGACCTGCTGGAAAGCAAGCATATCCTGATCGTCAACGGCACCGGCTTCGGCTGGCCGGATCCGGATCACTTCCGGCTGATCCTGCTGCCGGAACCGGATGAACTGCGTAAGGCCATCCGGGATATCGGTGACTTCCTGCGGGACTACAGCCAGGAATAATCCCCTAAGACTGTTCACTGAACAGTCTTTTTCTTATGCCGGAACAGTGATTCTTGGGTACAATGGTATCTGCGAGGTATATCATGGCAAGATACGATATCGAAAAAATAACCTGCCCGTCCTGCGGCAAGACCTTCCCGGTCAAGGTCTATGACCGCATTGACGTCAAGCGGGACCCGAAACTGAAGAAGAAAGTCATTCACGGCACCATGTTCGCGGAACACTGCCCGCACTGCGGCGAAAAGATCCGCATGGTCTATGACGCGATGTACGCCGATCCGGTCTACCGCATCACCATCGCCCTGGCCGCCACGGATGACTTCTATAAACAGGCCGTCAAGGAGATGGAAAAAGAAAACGCCCTGCGCAACGCGAAGGACGATATTGTCCGGGACTATCTCAACGAAGCCACCCTGCGGATTGTCCGCGATGACATGCAGCTGGCGGAGAAAGTCCTGATCTTCGACAATGACCTGGATGACCGGGTGATCGAGCTGCTCCGCCTGGTGCACCTGACCAGCCAGCAGGCCACCAATCCGGAAGTCACAGACATGCTGTTCAACATCGGCCAGACCAGGGACGGCCACACCCAGATGTGCTTCCTGCCCATGATCGGCCGGGATATTGTCAACACCCCGATCGTGCTGTCCAACCTGAACTACAGCCGGACCGCCGACAAGTACTACCACGCCCTTCAGGAGTACAAGGAAAGCGATCTGGAAGTCAACCGGGCCTGGGCCGAGAAGTTCTTCGCTTCCATTGATGCCGCAGCCGCCGCGGAAACAGAACCGGAAAATACAGCAGCTGCCGAATAACGGCAGCTGTTTTCTTATTTCAGCAGTTCACTTCCCAGCTGATAAGCCTTTTCGCAGTCCTGCGGGAAGACTTCATCATGGCGCTTTTTCTTGTGCTCCGGATCAAACATGGTCCAGTTATAGCGGCTGTAATCCTTCACCTGCAGGGTGTCTGTAGAAGTCATGATCGTTGTCGGCCCGACAAAGGTGTTAAATGACCCTCTGTACCGTTCCAGCATTTCATCATACCCGGCCTGGGCATAGAACTCTTCCGGGGCATTGCTGGTCATGATCATCAGGACCGGAATCAGATGTTCGTTGCGGTTCCTGACATCCCGGCGGTAGGTCAGCGACTGGAAGATCAGCCGTTCGAACAGCGCCCGGAACATGGCGGTCACATCCCCGAGATAATTCGGTGTGCCGATGATCAGGCCGTCAGCTTCCCGGATCGCATCCAGCACCGGCTTCAGTCCGTCCCGTACGGCACATTTGCCCAGATTCGGTTCCAGCTTGCAGGCAAAACAGGAGATGCATCCGGTAAACTTTTCCAGTTTATACAGATCAAACCAGATGATCTCAGCCCCGGCCGCCACAGCCCCATCCGCTGCCTTTTTGACCAGTGTATCGGTGTTGAACCCTTTCCGCGGGCCCGCATTGATCGCAACAATTTTTTTCATTTTTCTATCCGGCCTTCCCTTCTTCCTGTATTAATTTTCGCAATTCCGCCTGAGTATCCTGCGGATAATCAAGCAATGTCAATGTTTCATCAAGACTGAGATTCATTTTATTCATCAATGACTGAACCGCAAGTTTCATGACTTTAAGATCAGAAATCATCTGCTGGTTACGGCCTTCTGCACGACCTTCTGCACGGCCTTCAGCACGGCCTTCTGCCCTTCCTTCGGTCAGTCCTTCTTTCCGCCCCGTCTTCCGTCACGAACACTTCCCCTGTCTCATGACAGACATTCTCGTATCTGTATATCATTTTATCATGCCCGAATGGGTCGTATGTGCAGATGATAATGATATACAGATCCTTCAGTTCATCCACGTCCTGCCCC
>JAFWEA010000222.1 GCA_017543005.1 Solobacterium sp.
CATCGCCGGACTGGCCAGCGGCTTCGGGGAAATCATCAAATCATCCCAGGAAGATGCCGCAAAGAAAACTGCACCTGCCGCCCAGGAAAAGAAAAACGTCCATCAGGAACCTGATTTCCTGAAGCGGGAAATCATCTGATTTCAAAGAACTGCCGCGAGGCAGTTTTTTTATTGACTGCGTCCGTAATCGTTTGCGGCCGTATTTATATAACATTATCGTAATAAAATTATTATCAATGCACCAACAATAGCATTTTGCATATAAATGCATAGCCGATAATGCATTATTCTGCTTATATCTATAACTTAAAATCTAAAAAAGGATAACTGCTGAAAAATGTTGAACTTACTCTAAAAACAGAAACTGTGCAGCACAAACATACGGTTTCTGTTTGTCATTTTGCAGGTACGTTATCCGGAAAGGAACAGTATGCAGAAAATTATTGAAGAGTACATCGATTCCCATCGTGATGAGATCATCCAGAAATGGCGTGAACTTGTCGAGATTGAAGCATTCTGGTCGGAAACAGAGTACACCAGGGAAGTAGCTGCTTATGTCAAGAAGCTCTTCGAAGATGCCGGCTGTGAATGTGAGATCGTGGATCCTGACCCGTCAATCCCGACTCCGCCGGTTGTGACCGGTGTGATCGGCAAAGATCGTCCGGGAACTCCGATTCTGTTCGGCGGCCACTATGACACCGTCTTCAAGCGCGGATTCCTGAAGGATCATCCGTTCCGCATTGATGAAAACGGTCACGCTTACGGCCCGGGTGTCCTGGACATGAAGGGCGGTATCGTCATCGCCGCTTATGTCATCAAGGCTCTCGAAGCCGCCGGCTACAACGAGCGTCCGATCCGCATTTCCTTCTGCGGTGACGAAGAAGGCGGCAGCAATCATGGCAAGGTCGCCGATGTCCTGGCTGAATCCGGCCGCGGCTGTGAATACGCCTTCAACATGGAGACCGGTATTCCGAAGAACAATGCCATCTGCGTCGGCCGCAAGGGCGCCGCTGCCGGCAAGTTCATCGTTCACGGTGTAGCAGCCCACTCCGGCAATGCCTTCGAGGCAGGCCGCAACGCTGTCATCGAAGCCGCTCACAAGATGCTCGCAATTGATGCCCTGACCAACATGGAAACCGGCACTCACATGAATGTTGCCATGGTCAAGGGCGGTCTGGTTCCGAACCAGGTTCCGGATGTATGTGAAGTCACCTGGATGTGCCGCTTCCGTTACAACGAGGAAATGGAAAAAACCATCAAGGCTGTCGACGAAATCCTGGCCAAGACCTACATCGAGGGAACAACCACCGAGAATATCCAGCTCGGCGGCGGCAAGGTCTTTGAAGACACACCGGAAAACAACGCCCTGGTTGACTTCATTGACAAGATCAGCCAGCAGTACGGTTACGGTTCCGTCGGCAGGATCTTCCTGGGCGGCGGCTCCGATGCCCCGAACTTCGCCCGCTATGGTGCCATCACCATCTGCGCCTGCGGTGTCCTGGGTGAATGGAACCACACCGACCGTGAATATGCGATCGTTGAATCCATGTTCACAAGAGCCAAGATGTGGGGCGCTGTCGTCACGCATCTGAGCGAACACAAGCATTAATTGTTTCTGCATAGGAAAAAGGAGATAGAAAACTATGTCAACTGCTGCAGTACCGAAGAAGAAAGGATTCAAGATTCCGCATCTTTTCTTCCTCATCCTCTTCATTCTCATTTTCATGAGTCTGATGACCTACATTATTCCGCCGGGAGCATTCGAAGACGGTGTATTCACATACCTGCCTGAGAGAACTCCGGTCAATCCGTGGAAAGCCATGATGCTGATCCTGGAAGGCATGAAGAATTCCGGTCAGATCGTCGGTCTGCTTCTGGCTGCCGGTGGTTACACCAGCGTTGTTCTTTCCACCAAGTCCATTGACAAGATGATCGACTTCGCGATCTACAAGCTGCAGGATAAGGGTATGTCCGTCCTGGTGCCGGGCGTCTTCCTGCTCTACTGCTTCATCGGCTGCTTCGCCGGTGGTGACCAGATCATCGCGATGGTCCCGATCGGACTCATGTTTGCCAAGAAGATGCGTCTTGACCCGGTCTGCGGTCTGGCTCTGGTCCTGTTTGCGTACCATATCGGCGGTCTTTCTTCCCCGAACTATGCTATGCAGCCGCAGCTGCTGATGGATGTTCCGGTTTACTCCGGCTTCGGTCCGCGTGTCATCTGCTTCGTCGTCATCTCTCTGCTGTCCCTGCCGCCGGTCCTCAGCTACTGCAAGAAGGTCGCTGCTGATCCGACAAAGTCCGTTCTGCCGGTTGAAGACTGGGTTCCGGATCTGGATACACAGACAGACGCTGTCGAAGAAAAGACAGTCAGCACTCAGGATATTCTGACAGTTGTCATCTTCCTGCTCCAGCCGATCTGCGCTCTGATCCTGGTTACAGGCATGAAGATGGGCAATGGCGCTCTTGTTGCCCTGCAGATCATCCTGGCTATCGTCATCGGTATGATCCACAAGTATGACATGGACAAGACTGGTAAGACATTTGCTCAGGGTACCGCTATGATGGCCTTCGTCGGTTACATCATCGGCTGTGCTTCCGCTATGTCGCTGGTTATGAGCCAGGGTCAGATCATTGCCACAATCGTCAACTTCTTCTGCATCCCGCTGCGCAACCTCGGTTCCGGTCTGGCTTCTGTCGGTATCTCCATGGTCTGCACAATCGTCAACATGATCGTCCCGTCCGCTTCCGCAAAGGCAGCGATCCTGTGCCCGATCATCAAGCCGATGTGCGAGAACCTCGGCATCTCCGCACAGATGGGTGTTCAGGCTCTGGGCTACGGCGACAAGCTGACAAACATCATCTCCCCGGTTCTGGGTACAACAGTTGCCGCTCTTGGCCTTGCCAACATTCCGTATGACAAGTGGTTCAAGTGGGTTGCTCCGAAGATTGCCTACATTGCAGTCATCTGCTGGGCTTCCCTGTATGTACTGTCCATGCTGGGCTTCGCGTGATTCCTTAAGTCACAGAATCCTTTAAAACAAAACATATCTCCCGTCAGAAGCGGGAGATATGTTTTTTTCGGTGCTTCCCGGATCTATAACAGGAAACGCATACTAAATAAGCAATATATGCATAATTGCATATTATCGATTATGGTTTAATAGCGATGTATGCATGAATCGTAGCGTATATTACTTATTTATTGAGCAAATCATGATAAGTGTTAAATGACTCCCCTGCCTGGCAGGATATTCACAGGCATCAGAAAGAGAGGTACAGAATGGCAATTACAATATCTGAACTGATTTACTTTCTTAAGACAGCCGAACTGCAGAATGTGACCAAAGCCGCCCAGGAACTGCATATCATGCAGCCATCCCTGAGCCGCTCCATCTCTGCCCTGGAGGATGACCTCGGGGTACAGCTGTTTGACCGGACCGGCAGAAATGTTGTCCTCAACCGCTACGGTGAGATTGTCCAGAGCTATGCCAGCCGGATCATTAATCTGCTGAATACCATGCAGAATGAACTGAACAACGAAAAAGGCATCGGCGACAAGACCATTACGGTTTCTTTCTCCTCTGCCTCGACCCATCTGGCGGTTCTGATCAGCGACTTCAACAAGACATTCCCGGATATTCATTTTGATATCCTGCAGCACAGTCCCCGGGAACTCAACAATTACGCCAAGCAGTCTGATCTGACGATCTTCTCCAGTTCGGTTCCCATCAGCAATGATCATACGGTCATCCTGCTGGAGGAAAACCTGCTGCTGGCTGTCCCGGAAAATGACCCGGCTGCCGGCCTGACTGATGTCCGGCTGTCTGATTTCGCCGACCATGGCTTTATTGCCATGCAGAAATGGAATGACCTGCGCACGATCACGGATTACTACTGCAAGATGGCGGACTTTGTCCCGCAGATCCTGCTGGAAAGTGACAGCCCGCACACGGTCCGGGAATTCATCAAGGCCGGTATCGGCGTTGCCTTTGTCCCGGAGATCACCTGGAGTGAGGTCAGCGGTGAAAACATCTCCCTGAAGCGGATCCAGTCACCTTCCTGCGTCCGGTATATCTGCCTGTCCTGGAATCCGACCGGATATCTCTCGGCTCACGCTGCCCGGTTCCGTGACTTCCTGATCAACCACTTTGAAGAATACGCCCGCCGCGGCAAACCGAATTCCAGATAAACGATACAGACGGACAGTTCAGACTGTCCGTTTTCTTTAAAGCATACAAAAACCGATCCATGCGGATCGGCTTTCTTTGTTTTTCGGCTGATTACTTGAAGAACAGCAGCAGCATGCCGGCCGCAACTGCCGAGCCGATGACACCGGCCACATTCGGGCCCATGGCGTGCATCAGCAGGAAGTTTGCCGGATTGTACTTCTGGCCTTCCTTTTGGACAACTCTGGCTGCCATCGGTACGGCCGAAACACCGGCTGCCCCGATGAGCGGGTTGGTCTTGCCGCCGTCCAGCTTGCTCATGAGCTTGCCCAGCAGCACACCGCCGGCTGTGCCCATGGAGAAGGCAATGACACCCAGGACGATGATCTTGATGGTTTCAGCCCGCAGGAACATTTCGGCAGAAGCCTTGGCACCGACGGTAACACCCAGGAAGATGGACACGATGTACATCAGGGAATTCTGCAGGGCATCCACCAGATGCGGTACTCTGTCGGATTCCTTGATCAGGTTGCCCAGCATGAGCATGCCGATCAGCGGTGCGGCATCCGGCAGCAGCAGGATCGTGAAGATCGTAACTACAATCGGGAAGATGATCTTTTCGGTCTTGCTGACAGGACGCAGCTGTTCCATCTTGATCTTGCGCTCTTCTTCGGTTGTCAGCAGCTTCATGATCGGCGGCTGGATGACCGGCACCAGAGCCATGTAGGAATAGGCAGCGATGGCAATCGCACCCAGCAGGTGCGGCGCCAGCTGGCTGGTCAGCAGCAGGGCTGTCGGACCGTCAGCACCGCCGATGATGCCGATGGAAGCAGCTTCCGGGCCGGTAAAGCCGAGGAAGATCGCCCCGAAGAAGGTGACGAAGATACCCAGCTGTGCCGCCGCGCCCAGCAGCAGGCTTTTCGGGTTGGCAATCAGCGGTCCGAAGTCAGTGCCGGCCCCGATGCACAGGAAGATCAGCGGCGGATAAATGCCCAGGTCCACACCCTGATACAGGTAGTAGAGCAGGCCGCCGTGTTCATCCCCGATCGCATGCTTCATCAGATCGGCAAACGGGAAGTTTACCAGCAGCATGCCGAAGGCAATCGGAATCAGCAGATACGGTTCGAACCCCTTCTTGATCGCCAGATACAGGAACAGACAGGCCAGCAGAATCATGACCAGATGGCCCGGGATCATAATCCCGAACAGTTCTGTGTCCAGAGCGAAGATCTGCGAGAAGCCGGTACTGATCCAGAAATCAATCAGTATGTCTAGCATGAGGCATACCTCCTATCGCAGCGAAACGAGCAGGTCACCCGCAGCCACTGTCTGGCCCTTGCTGACGGAAACAGATGCGACTGTGCCGTCGGACGGAGCGACGATTTCATTCTCCATCTTCATGGCTTCGATAATTACCAGAGTCTGACCGGACTTGACGGTATCACCGGCTGCGACATTCACTGCCAGGATAGTGCCCTGCAGCGGTGCAGTCACATCGCCGGCACCTGCCGGAGCAGCCGCCTTGGCCGGCGCAGCCGCAACCGGGGCAGCGACCGGAGCCGGAGCCACCGGGGCCACCGGAGCGGGAGCCGGAGCCGGACCGGCACCGGACTTGACGAATCTGGTCGGAGCCTGGCCCTGGTCATAGACCGGAGCTGCGACTCTTTCCATCGGTGCTTCAATACTGCCGGTAACGGTACCGAGTTCTTCTACTTCAACTTCGTGTGTCTTTCCATCAACAACAATGCGGAATTTCTTAATCATCTTTCTATCCTCTCTTTACTGCAGTGAATTTGTTCTTGAAATACGGCTCCAGTCAGACTCGCCGCTGACCGGACGGATACTGCGGACAACGAACTGACTCGAGTTCTTGCCCAGATATGCTGCTACGGCAGCCGTGATGGCCGCGGTGATTTCCCCGCTGTCTTCAGCCGGCACAGCGGCCGGTTCCGGTTCCGGGGCAGCCGCTGCGGCGATGGCCTGGACCGGGGAAGCAGCCTTCTTCCGGTTCAGCAGCTTTGCTGTCAGGCCAATCAGAAATGATATTGACAGCAGCACCAGGAAGACAACGGTGATCGAAAACAGACACACGATGACTGCCTGGTACAATGTTACCTGATCTCCAAACATGAGCGCTCCTTACAGCGGGATGTTGCCGTGCTTCTTCAGCGGCTTGCTGACCCGCTTGCCCTGCAGCGATTCAAAGGCCGAGATCAGATACTTTCTGGATTCATGCGGCATGATGACATCATCCACATAACCGCGGGAAGCGGCGATATACGGATTCATCATGGTGTCCTGATATTCCTTGATCCGGGCTTTTCTTTCTTCTGCCGGATCCTCGGCATTCTTGATTGCTCTGGAGAAAATGATGTTGGCTGCACCCTCGGCACCCATGACGGCAATTTCGGTATCCGGCCAGGCGTAGACGAAGTCAGCGCCCAGGTGCTTGGAGCACATGCCGATGTAGGCACCGCCGTAGGCCTTGCGGGTGATCAGCGTGACCTTCGGTACGGAAGCTTCACTGTACGCAAACAGCATCTTGGCACCGTGCCGGATGATGCCGCCGTGTTCCTGGGCTGTGCCCGGCAGGAAGCCCGGGACATCTTCCAGGGTCAGCAGCGGGATATTGAAGGCATCACAGGTCCGGATGAAGCGGCTGGCCTTGTCACTGGAGTTGATGTCCAGAACGCCGGCCATGGCCTTCGGCTGGGATGCGATGACACCGATGCTGCGGCCGTTGAGACGGATGTAGCCGGTGATGATATTCGGTGCGAAGTATCTCTGGTATTCGAAGAATTCACCGTTGTCAGCGAGAGAACGGATGATTTCATACATGTCGTATGCCTTGTTCGGATTCTCCGGAACGATCGAGTCGAGCGCTTCGTCTTCCCGGTTCAGATCATCTGTGCAGGCATACTGCGGAGCTGTTTCGTTGTTGTTCTGCGGCAGGAAGGTCAGCAGGGTGCGGATTTCCTGCAGGCAGGCATCTTCATCGGCACAGGCGAAGTGCGCGCAGCCGGAGATGCTGTTGTGGGCCATGGCGCCGCCGAGGGCTTCCGCGGTAACTTCTTCACCGGTAACGGCCTTGATGACCTGCGGGCCGGTAATGAACATTTCACCGGTGCCCTGCACCATGAAGATGAAGTCGGTGATGGCCGGGGAATAGACGGCACCGCCGGCACACGGGCCCATGATGACGGAGATCTGCGGGATGACACCGCTCGCCATCGTGTTGTTGTAGAAGATGCGGCCATAGCCGGCCAGGGCGTCGACGCCTTCCTGGATTCTGGCCCCGCCGGAGTCGTTGATGCTGATCATCGGGCAGCCGACCTTCATGGCAGCTTCCTGGGCTGCTGCGATCTTCTGGGCGTGCATTTCACCCAGCGAGCCGCCGATGACCGTGAAGTCCTGGGCGGACGCATAGGCCATGCGGCCGTTGATCAGGCCGTAGCCGGTTACGACACCGTCACCGGCTGCCTCTTTCTTTTCCATGCCGAAGTTGACGCAGCGGTGCTGCACAAACAGGCCGGTTTCGACAAAGGTGTCCAGATCGAACAGTCTTTCCAGGCGTTCACGGGCTGTGTACTTGCCCTGGCTGTGCTGTCTGTCGATGGCCTTTTCACCGCCGCCCAGACGCAGCTTTGCTTTCCGATCCAGCATTTCCTGCTGTTTAACAGTGGTCATAGATTCTTCTCCTATTTCTTAAAGCTTGCCGGCACTTCATACAGTCCGCCGGAGATTTCTGCGAGTTCATCGAGGGTCTTGGCAGCCAGCAGGTCTCTGTTGGCCCGGCTGCGGTCGATATCCAGGTCTTCCGGATAGGCAACCATGCCGGCCTTTCTGAGCGCATCGATATCACCCTTGGTCAGTCTGTCGCCCAGCGGCGTGCCCTGCGAAACGGCGCCCATCAGGCGGCCTCTTTCTTCCGCGTTCTTTGCCATGTACAGGTAGGCGATACCCTGTTCGGTAACGACGTGGGTTACGTCTTCGCCATACATCATGACCGGTACGGAATCCATGCCGGCATCCCGGCCGATCTTAACCGCATCCAGTTCAGGCACGAAGGCCGGACCGAACTTGGAAGAGCTCTTGACCATCTGGACAACCAGCTTGCGGCCGGAGATCATCGAACCGTTGCCCGGGGCCATATCCTTCCAGGCCTGGGTGACGTGTCTTCTGCCGCCGGACATGTTGCCCATGTTCGGAGCGCCGCCATAACCGGACAGTCTGCCGTTGGTAACGGTGGAAGAGTTGCCCGCGTAGTCCATCTGCAGCGTGCCGCCGAGGAACAGATCCATGCCGTACAGACCCGCAACCTGTGCCAGGGCCCGGTTGGAACGCAGCGAACCGTCCTTGCCGGTGAAGAAGATATCCGGTCTTGCGGCCGCGTACTTCTCCATGCCGACTTCACCGCCGAAGGCACATACCTGCTTGACCCAGCCGTCTTCAATTGCCGGAATCAGGGTCGGATGCGGATTCAGCACCCAGTGTGTGCAGATCTTGCCCTTCAGGCCCAGTTCGTTGCCGTATGTCGGCAGCAGCAGTTCAATGGCACAGCCGTTGTAGCCGATGCCGTGGTTCAGCGACATGACATGGTGCTTGGCATAGATGCCCTTGATGACCATCATGCCCATCAGGATGTGCGCATCCTGGATCTTGGCCGGGTCTCTGGTGAACAGCGGCACCATCGGGTACGGCTGGTCAGCCTTGACGATATAGTCGATCCAGTCACCCGGGATATCCACCCGCGGCAGATCTTCTGTTTCGACGATTTCATTGACCTGCACGATGACGATGCCGTTCTTGAAGGCAGCCGCTTCGGCAATGGTCGGTGTTTCTTCGGTGTTGTGGCCGGTGAACAGGTTGCCGTGCCGGTCAGCCTTGTCCGCAGCCAGCAGGACCACATTCGGGGTCAGGTC
>JAFWEA010000223.1 GCA_017543005.1 Solobacterium sp.
ATTTCTTCTGTATTTACTTCACTCATGCAATTCCTGTCCCCCGAGAAAACCAGATGACGTCATTTTCGTCGACTGTAAAAACAAGTGTATGGAGCCGGGCCAGATCCAGTACTGCCAGAAACGTCGCAATGAAGGTCGGTACATCATGGCAGTCATCCAGCAATGTTTCAAACCGGAAGGTCGGCGGCAGCCGGTCCAGTTTGGCCCGTATTTCAAGTTCCCGGTCTTCCATGGAGATTTCCCTCTCGGTATACCGGGTTTCGATCGGTTTGGTCAGCTGCATCCGCATCAGGCAGCGCTTCATGGCCCGCAGCAGCTCGTTGGCATTGCCGTCATAGGGCTCGTCATCCGGCGTGCGCATCCACTCTTCCGCCTCTTTCGCCAGCGGTCTGCTCATCTGGTTCTGCCTGGCCTCAAACATCTGATACAGCGAGGAACTGACATCCTTGAACTGCTGGTATTCGAGCAGTCTTCTGACCAGTCTGTCCTTCGGATCCTCTTCATATTCGTCCGTAAGGTCGCCGGTATCTTTCGGCAACAGCTTCCGGGACTTGTATTCAATCAGTTCAGCCAGTTCCACCAGATACTCACTGGCAATTTCCAGGTGCATCTGCTGCATGGCATTCAGGTAGGCAATGTACTGATCGGTCAGAACGCTGACATCAAGATCAAAAAGATCAAGTTCTTTCTCCTTGATCAGATGGAGCATCAGGTCCAGCGGACCGTCAAACTGTTCTACCGAAACCTTGAACTCATCCATATACCGCAGTGATTATACCAAAAAAGACGTCTCTTCTCCATAGAATGAGACGTCTTTTCGGGTTTATGCCGCAACGATATTGACGATCTTGTTCGGGATGACGATGACCTTGCGGATGGTCTTGCCGTCCGTAAAGGCCTTCACCGATTCCAGGGCCAGGGCAGCCGCTTCCACATCCGCCTTGTCGGCATCTGTTTCCGCTTCAAACCGGCCTCTGACCTTGCCGTTAACCTGGACGATGATGGTTACCTTATCCTTGACAAGCTTGGTTTCATCGCAGACCGGCCACGGTTCATAGGTGATGGTCTCCCTGCCGGTTACCTGGCTGTAGAGTTCTTCACCCAGATGCGGGGCATAACAACTGAAGATCTTCAGGAAGTTGGCAAACATGTCCCGGCTGACCTTGCCGTTCTTGTAGACATCGTTAATGAAGATCATCATCTGGGAAATGGCTGTATTGAGGTTCAGCGATTCGATATCGGCCGTTGCCTTCTTGACCAGAAAGTTGTAGCTATAGTCCAGTTCCGGGGTAGCCTCATCAACGATCATATTGCCGTTTTCGACAATGCGGTTGACTCTCTCCAGCCACTTTCTGGCGCCGTCCACACCGGTTGTGGACCACGGTAGCGAAGCTTCCAGCGGACCCATGAACATTTCATAGAGACGCAGCGTATCGGCCCCGTGGCTGTGGACCAGGTCATCCGGGTTGATGACATTGCCCAGGGACTTGGACATCTTGACGCCGTTTTCACCGAGGATCATGCCCTGATGGAACAGTTTCTTGAACGGTTCCGGGGTGCTGACAACACCGCAGTCATAGAGCACCTTGTGCCAGAAGCGGGAGTACAGCAGATGCAGCACGGCATGTTCGGCGCCGCCCACATACAGGTCGACCGGCAGCCAGTGATCCAGCAGTGCCTTGTCGGCGAGGGCTTCGTTGTTGTGAGGATCGAGATAGCGCATGTAGTACCAGCAGGAACCGGCCCACTGCGGCATGGTGTTGGTCTCACGGACGCCCTTCATGCCGTCGATTTCCACATTCAGCCAGTCTTCGCAGTGTGCCAGCGGGCTTTCCCCGTCATCACTTGGCTGGTAGTTGTCGGTTACCGGCAGTTCCAGCGGCAGATCGCTTGTATCGACTGTGCGCAGGGTTCCGTCTTCCATATGGATGATCGGAATCGGTTCTCCCCAATAACGCTGTCTGGAGAACAGCCAGTCACGCAGCTTATACTGCACCTTCTTCTCACCGACTTTGTTTTCTTCCAGCCAGTCCAGCATCTTCGCAATGGCATCTTCCTTGTTCAGACCGTTCAGCCAGTCACTGTTGATGTGCAGGCCGTCTTCAGTCCAGGCTGCTTCTTCGATATTGCCGCCTTCGAGGACCGGAATGATATCCAGACCGAATTTCTTCGCAAAATCATAGTCACGCTCATCGTGGGCCGGAACCGCCATGATGGCGCCGGTACCGTAGGAAGCCAGGACATAGTCGGCAATCCAGATCGGAATCTCTCTGCCGTTGACCGGGTTGATGGCATAGGCACCGGTGAAAACACCGGTCTTTTCCTTGTTCAGATCCGTCCGCATCAGGTCGGATTTATGGCTCGCTTCTTCCTTGTAAGCCTGCACCGCATCCCACTGTTCCTTGGTGGTGATGGCATCGATAAACGGATGTTCCGGGCTCAGGACACAGTATGTCGCCCCAAACAGGGTGTCACACCGGGTTGTGAACACCGTGAATTCCTTATCGGTATCCTTGATCTTGAAGACCACATCCGCACCGACCGACTTGCCGATCCAGTTGCGCTGCATTTCAATGGTGCTCTGCGGCCAGTCAACCTGTTCCAGGTCTTCCAGCAGCCGCTCGGCATATGCTGTAATGCGCAGCACCCACTGCCGCATGTTCTTGCGGATGACCGGGTAACCGCCGCGCTCGCTCTTGCCGTCGATGACTTCTTCGTTGGCCAGGACCGCCTTCAGTTCCGGGCACCAGTTCACCGGCATTTCGGCCGTATAGGCAAGCCCCTGCTCATACAGTTTCAGGAAGATCCACTGGGTCCACTTGTAATAATCCGGATCACAGGTTCTGACTTCCCGGTCCCAGTCATAGCTGAAACCGAGTGACTTGATCTGTTCACGGAAATGATCCACATTGGCATATGTGAATTCAGACGGATGATGGCCGGTAGCCAGGGCATACTGTTCAGCCGGCAGACCGAAGGCATCAAAGCCCATCGGATGCATGACGTTGAACCCCTGCATGCGCTTCATGCGGGCAATGACGTCAGTTGCCGTGTAACCTTCCGGATGGCCGACATGCAGGCCCTGTCCGGACGGATACGGGAACATGTCCAGGACGTAATACTTCGGCTTGCTGAAGTCATACGCATCGGTTCTGAACGTCTTGTTCTTTTCCCAGTACTCCTGCCACTTCTTTTCAATTTCGCGGTGATTATAAGTCATTTTCTATCCTCCCCTGAAAGAAAAACGCCCTTATCTCTAAGGACGTTATAAAACGCGGTACCACCTTAGTTCATGATCGAAATCATGCGCTCTTTGTTCCGATAATGCCGGAAGGCAATTCCTCCCCGGCCGAGTTCGAAGCCGTCCATGTCCCGGGTTTCACCAGCCCCCGGGTCTCTCTGCCATGTCCGTGAATCTACTACTGCCGGTTCTGCAGAATAAATGTATTTTAGCAAAGCCGGCAGAAAACATCAATTGCTTTCTGCCGGCAGATCAGATCTTATTCCTGATTCAGGTAATCAACCGCGACCTGAGCATACAGAGCAGATCCCACTTCGAAGGAACTCTCATCAACCCAGAAGAAATCGCTGTGGTGCGGGTATTCGCCGCCGGCCCCGAGATTGGCAAAGGCAGACGGGCAGAAATGCGTATATTCCGCAAAGTCTTCGCCACCCATGCCCGGCTGTGCTTCTTCCACGCACTCCGGTGCATCCGTGATCTTCGCTGCGGCTTTTCTGGCCAGTTCGGTCATTCCGGCATCATTGACCAGGACTTCCGTCAGCATATTGTAGGTCAGTTCATAATCGCAGCGGTACGCGTCGCAGGTGCCCTTGATGATCCGTTCCATCATGCCCGGCAGAGCATGGTGCAGGTCATAGTCGAAGCTGCGGTTTGTACCGGTCATGAAGGCCTCACCGGAGATGATGTTGAAACGGGTGCCGGTTTCCAGCTTGCCGACGGTCACAACGAGCGGCTTCATGGCAGCCACTTCACGGCTGACAATTGTCTGCAGGTTCATGATGATTGCCGCGGCGCAGACCGAAGCGTCCACACAGGCTTCCGGGGCAGCCCCATGGCCGGCCCGGCCCTTGATCTTGAGGATCCATTCATCACAGGCCGCTGCCGAAGCACCCGGCATCATGAAGACATGACCGACCGGACGCTGGGCCCCGATATGAATGCCGAACATCGCATCAACGCCCTCAATCCCCTTCTGGGCAATGACGCTCTTGGCCCCCTGGGCAACTTCTTCACCCGGCTGGAAGACCAGTCTGACGGTACCGTGCAGTTCGTCCTTGATTTCATTCAGGACCTTGGCAGCACCCAGCAGCATCGCTGTGTGGGTGTCGTGACCGCAGGCATGCATGAAGCCGTCATTGACGGATTTGAACGGGACATCTGTCTTCTCGGTAATGGACAGCGCGTCCATATCCGCCCGCAGGCCGATGGTCTTGCCCGGATAAGCGCCTTTGATCTCGGCAATGACACCGGACGGTTCCAGAACCCTGTAGGCAATCCCCATCTTTTCCAGTTCGGCTGCCACTATTTCGGTTGTCCGGTATTCCTCCATGCTCTTTTCCGGATGGGCATGGAAATCGTGCCGCAGGTCGATGACATACTGCGCATGCTTGTGAGCCAGTTCTCTGATGTTCTGCATTTTCATTATTCTCCTTTAATTATTTGTTCAGGAAATCAACCGCGAACTGGGCATACATTGCCGAGCCGATTTCCAGGGAATCTTCATTGATCCAGAAATAGTCACTGTGAACAGGATATTCCCCGCCGCCGCCGATCAGGCAGAATGTACCCGGGCAGTCAACCATGTATGCCGCAAAGTCTTCAGCCGCCATGATGGCATCGTGTTCCACCACATGATCCGGGCCGTCAGTGACCTTCAGAGCAGCCTGCTTGGCGATCTCGGTCATATCCGCCTTGTTGATGACCGGTTCGGTCATGAAGTTGTATTCGAACTCATATTCACATCTGTAGGCTTCACAGGTTGCCTTGATGATGCGTTCCATCATTTCCGGAATATGGTGATGCAGTTCGACATCGAAGCACCGGCAGGTACCGGTCATGACTGCTTCACCGGAGCAGATGTTGAAACGGGTGCCGGAGTGCAGGCTGCCGACCGTGACAACCAGCGGCTTCATGGCAGCGACTTCACGGCTGACAATCGTCTGCAGGTTCATGACGATGGCTGAAGCACAGACGGTCGCATCCACGCCGTTTTCCGGGGCGCTGCCATGGGTGGCCTTACCGATGACCTTCAGCGTGAAGCCGTCACAGCTGGCCCAGGCACCGCCGCTGCGGTACGCAACCGTGCCGCATGGGATCAGCGGCCAGATATGCTGACCGTAGACACCGTCAACACCGTCCAGAACCTTCTGGTCGATGAAGGCATAGGCACCCTTGGCGATTTCCTCACCCGGCTGCCAGATCAGCCTGACCGTGCCGCAGAGTTCATCTTTCATATCATTGAGAATCCGGGCCGCACCCATTAAGGAAGTCATATGGGTATCATGGCCGCAGGCGTGCATCATGCCTTCGGTTTCCGAACGGAACGGCACATCTGTCTTTTCCAATATTTCCAGGGCGTCAATATCCGCTCTCAGCATGACGGTTTTACCCGGTTTGCCGCCCTTGATTTCCGCCATAAGACCTGTCGGTTCCATGCGCTGATACGGGATCCCGAGCTTATCCAGTTCAGCCGCAAGTCTGTTTGTTGTTTCAAATTCCTTGAATGATGGCTCCGGATGCCGGTGGCACTCCCGCCGGAGTTCCACGAGGTAAGGCATGATCTCGTGAGCTCTTTCACGGATTGTCGTCATAGTATTATCCTCCTGTTATGATTTGATTTTAATTTGAATTCTGCCGCAAAACAATACAGAGCACTTACGCAAATGATATTTTTTTCAGTATTGCTCAAATTATTTTCATTTCTTTCATTTGCATATATTAAGAGTTTGCTAAAGAAGCCTTAAACTCTGCCCTGACAGAGATCGTTTATAATAAAGACATGAAATTCATGAGACGTCTGATCCGAAATCTTGTCATCCTGCTGCTGGCGGTAATTATAATCGCCGGCTCGGCCCTGGCCTATACTGGCTACCGCTGTTACTGGAATGCGGTAACAGCCGTCAGTATCCCGGAAGCTGTTGCGGCATATGCCGACCTGCCGGGTACGGTTACCTATGAGCAGATGGATGAAGACTTTGTCAACGCGGTTGTAGCCGTGGAAGACAAGCGCTACTTCACCCGGGAAGGCATTGACTGGATTGCCATGTGCCGGGCGGTGCTCAACAACCTGCTGGCCGGACGCCCGGTTGAAGGCGGCAGCACCATTCCCCAGCAGATTGCCAAGAACCTGTATTTCATCGGTGTCGGCAAAACCCGCGGCCTGCCGGAAAAAACCGCGGAAATCTATATCATGCATGATCTTGAGGATCTCTACAGCAAGGAAGAACTGCTGGCCCTGTATGCCAGCATGAACTACTATGGCGACGGTTACTGGGGTCTGGCCGAAGCTTCCATGGGCTACTATGGTGTCCCTTCTGACGATCTGACCATTGCCCAGGCCGCCATGCTGGCCGGCATCCCGAACGCTCCATCGGCCTACCAGCTATCGACCGGCTATGACCTGGCCGAATCCCGCTGGAAACGGGTTCTCAGGGATATGCTGGAAAATCATTATATTACCCAGAAAGAATACGAACTGGCCCGCCAGGAAGACATGCACCCGGTACATTGAATGCCCGGGTGCTTTTCATTATTTATGATAGTTTTCTTTCCGCAGGATCATCGGTGTGACCGGATCCCCGAACAGATCGAACGGTTTCCCGGTGATTTCCCCGCCCATGCGGCTGATCACATGCACGCTGACATCCCGGCACTCCATAACCAGGACCTCCTTACCGTCCGCAAACAGCCGGTCATACGCATACTTCAGCAGTTCCGTACCGATATGATGGCCTCTTTTATCCGGATCCAGCGCAAACCGGCCGAAGTGTGTATCGTCGCCCTCTTTCCAGGCGGCACAGGTACCGATCACCTGACCTGCCTCTTCCGCCACGAACCAGCGCGGCTTTTTCTCCTCCGGGATATCAAGCAGATCAGATGGGATATGCTGCTCCCCGTGAAAGACGATTTCCTGGATCTCCAGGATTCTGCCGGAATCTTCCGGTACTGCTTCTCTGAATCGGATGCTGTTCATGACAATGTCCTTTCCGTGCTGTTTCAACACTTCCGCTGTTTTGATTATAATAGTGTCGTATGAGAAAGAGAATACTTCTGACAATTCTTGCGGCAGGTCTCTGCGGCTGTTCATCCCTTGCCCCGGTACCGCAGGAAACAGCTCCGCCGGAAGAGATCACCCCGGAAAACTGGCTGAATCTCTGGCTGGATCCCTTTGTCAATGACGGTTATACCCTGACAGATCATGACCAGAACGGTGATCCGGTATCTTGGGCGGTAGCTGACGGTGATGCGGAAATCAGAGACGGCCGTCTGTATAAAACCGATGCCGCTGATGAATATGAGCCGGTTGCCCTTACAGCAGAACTGGCGGATGGCAGTACGGTACGCTATGACCGGATCCTGCTGCTGGATCCTTATGTAGCTTATGTCATCAGCTATTTCAGCGAGAACGGCGACGAAAAGGAAACCATGAAGCTGGCCTATACATATAACGGCAGCTACTGGTACAAGTTCAATAATGATCATACTGTCCTGAGAGCGGATATAGGCACGGGCCGCCTGCGTGACCCGGCCATCCTCCGCAACAAGGATGGCACATTTACCGTCCTGGCCACCCAGGGGTATGATACGGATTCCATCTATGTCTTCGACAGTCCGGATCTTCTGTCCTTTGCCAATGAGCGGCTGCTGCAGGTCAATACGATGGGCGGCGGACAGGCATGGGCCCCGGAAGGATTCTATGACCGCACCCTGGATCAGTATGTGATCTACTGGAGCAGTGTTAAGGACAAGGGCATGTTCCGCAACCTGACCGCTGACTTCCGGAGCGTGGATGCCCCGGTACCCCTGCTGGACTGCAGCTTCCCGGTGATTGACGGCACCATCGTCAAACAGGGCGCCGAATGCCTGATTGTCCTGAAGGATGAACGGCAGCCAATGGAACAGTATTCCCGCCTGTTTATCGGCCGTTCTGAATACGGCTGGCAGAATTTCACGGAATTCGGCAGTCCGCTGAGCGGGCATCAGAGCGAAGGCCCCATGGTCATGAAAGATCTCTATGTGTCCGGATATTATCTGGTCTATGACGACTACACCCGGTTCCAGTTTAAGTCCCTGTATACCCAGGATCTCTGGAACGGTCCCTATGAAGAAACAAAAACAGCCGATACGATGATACCGCTGGAAGACCCGGCCCACTGCAGTGCAGTGCCGGTCACCTGGAAGGAACTCGAACGGCTGATAGAAGCGTATGAATAATACAGGCGGAACTCAGATTCCGCTTTTATTCTGCCTGCGTGCGGCGGCGCAGTCTGTCTTTTGTCATGACAAAATAGATGCCGCATAAAATACACTGCACAAAGGAAGAAGCCGGGGTTGCCAGGCCGACATGAAACAGCGAAACCGGCACCCTTCTGGACATCAGCCAGGAAACCGGGATCCGGATCAGGAACGCCCCGGCCACCCCCTGTATCATGACAAACCGGGTAAAGCCGCAGCCGTTGAAAAACCCGGTCATGCAGAAGAAGATCGATACCAAAAGACAATCGATCGCATAGGCCTTCATATACTCCCAGCCCATGGCTGTCACTGCTGCATCCTTGGAGAAGATCCCGCACAGCAGATCCCCATGGAAGAAAGACAGATACGCCATGATCGCACCGAACAGCAGACTGGTCGAGATGCCGTAGAACAGACCCCGGTATGCCCTTTCCATTTTCCCGGCCCCGTAGTTCTGGGAGGTAAAGGACGCCATGGACTGCCCGAACGCCGATGGCACCAGCATGATGAAGGCACATACCTTCTCCGCCACACCGACCCCGGCACTGGCCAGAAGACCCAGGGAATTGACAATCGACAAAATCACCAGGAAACTGATGCCCACCAGCAGATCCATGAAGGCAATCGGAATCCCGAAGCCCAACATCCGCTTCAGGACCGTCTTCCGAATCCTGAGATCCGCCCGTTTTACGGAAAACGGCAGTTCCATGCGGTGAATGAAAAACAGTGAAATCAGCACACTGACAAACTGGGAAGCCACCGTGGCATACGCTGCCCCGGCTGCCCCCATACCGCAACCCCTGACCAGAAACAGGTCCAGGCCGACATTCATGACAGCGGCCACGGCCACCGACAGCAGCGGCAGTGTGGAATTCCCGATGCCCCGGAACAGGCTGCCGAGCAAATTATAGGCTGTGATAAACAGCAGCCCGGCCGAACAGATGCGGATATACCGGCAGGTCATCTCATAGGCTTCTGCCGGCGCATTCATGAGCCCGGCCAGAAACGGTGTCCCGATAACCATGATCACTGACAGGACCGCTGCCGACAGCGCAAAGAAAACAATTGCCGTACCGACTGCCTGACCGGCCTCCTCTGTTTTCTTTTCGCCGATTTTCTGTCCCAGCAGGATGGTTGTACCCATCGCCAGCCCGGCGATCAACGAAACCGTTGTCTGCATCAACTGGGCGCCGGTGGAGACCGCCGATACATCTGCACTGCTGGCATAACGGCCGACCACCAGCAGGTCCGCCGCCCCATACAGCGACTGCAGCAG
>JAFWEA010000224.1 GCA_017543005.1 Solobacterium sp.
GGTGAAATGTCCGTCTTCGGTAATGGTCAGATGCGGCTGACCCATGATGGCATTGGCCTTCTGCCCGGTCGGTTCCCATTCCTCGCTGTCCAGTCCCGCATAGCCGGTGATGCTGTTAAAGAGGAAATTGACGCTGCCGACAGTATATTGTTCCGGTGTTATATAAATCGGGCCGTCATACGGTATAAATGCCCCGTCCGTTTTGATTTTCTTCGGCGTAACCGTGATTTCTGCCGTCTCGGACTGAATGCCAAGGTGCCTTGTTCCCTTGGTGTCGGTCACATATTCCGTAAAGGTCACCTCGACATCGATCGGACTGTACGGATTGTCCTTGTCCCAGATATCTGCGTAGTGCACCTTGAGGGACCTGCCGGCCTTGTCAATGCCCGGATAGTTCGACGCCTTGATGCCGGTGCTTGTCTTCAGGGTTACCTGCCAGCCGTCAATGATGCCCTTTTTCGCATAGCCTTCCAGTTCCGGCAGATGGATGATAAGCGCGGCATTGTCCGGATCATCTTCCAGCACCGGTTTTTTTGTCTGATCCAGCGCATAGAGCATATACCCGGCTTCCCCGGACGTTTTTGCCTGACCGACAGTTCCGTGGATCTCCATGATGCCAAGCCAGTTATTGGAGATATTGTAGTCAACAAAGGCAGGAATGAAGACACCCTTTGCCGTATTGTAGTAAGTCGCGGCCGGCACCAGGGTCACTTCCGGGAACACCTCCCGCAGATTATCATCCGGGATCATCACAACCGGCTGATCGACATTGCGGGTTTTCTGAATAAAGCCGCGCAGCCGCAGGAAGTAGCTGTCATCCCGTTCCACCTTCACCGGATATTCCTTGCCCGGTTCCACGATAACCCGTTTGATCTGCAGATAAGGCCCGGCAAACTGATCATAAAAACATGTTGATATGACTTTCCGCCGGCTGATCAGCCAGTTCCGCCAGTACTGATCGAATTCCTTTTCGGAAAGGCCCAGGGCAGCGCAGACCGGCGCCGAAGTCGTTGCCTTGGCGGTCAGGCTGCGGGCGCTCATCAGTTTGGCAGCCGTCACTTTCAGACCGCAGTCATCCCGCAGATACATCAGGAAATCACCGAGATTATATCCCTCGTTGATCAGCAGCCGGTTCAGGTCTTTCCCCTCCAGGCCCCGGGCCGTACCGTCAGCCGGCAGGCGCAGGCTGCCCCAGTTGTTGACATCGGTTGTCTTGGGATCCGTGATGATATATGCCTTGTCCTGATACCACTGTTTGGCATTGTTTTCGACCACGATGACGACCATCTCGTCAAACCGGGTATCATCCGTAATGGCATCCACAGGCAGGCGGTACATGTTCTGACAGATATGGAATGCTTCATGGGTCAGCGTCAGAAGCAGATTGTCGCGGTCTTCCCGGCTGTCCCGGTTGACGTTGGCCAGATGCACCTCGACATAGGAAAGTGAGGCCTTGCGGGTATTCGCGTGGGCCAGATCACCGCCGATATTCATGATCTTGAACGGCACTTCATGCAAAGGCATGCGGATCTTTTCCTGTTCTGCCAGGTATTTGAAAGAAAGATCAATGCACTCGTTGATATATTCGATGATCTCCGGCACCTGCAGTTCCTTCAGCAGCCGGGTATGTTCCTCGTTGGCGGCCAGTTCTTCCTGGAAATACTTTTCGACATGGTAGTTCTCCCGGAATCTTGAGAAGATTCCGAGTGTCTTCCGGTACTCCTCCGCATCGGCCATGCACTGGGCTTCAATCTGGGCCAGCCGGGCCATCTTGTCAGCCAGATCAGGATTGATATCATCCATGCGCCATTCCACCACCCAGCTTGCATAGTCATTGGAACCTGCCAGATTCATGACCTGACGCTTGAACAGATCTGTAGCACCCGGATTGTTTTTCATTGATCCGGCACTTTTTACGTAGTATTTGTTCCGCTCAAGATACTCATGTTCCGCAAACAGCAGCACTGCCCCGGTAATGATGCAGACAAACGCGAAACTGTTCTGGTTCGAACTGTAGCGCAGCTGACTGCCGTCCAGTTCAGTCCGGTAAGTATAGTATTCCCCGTCATCGCCGACCCGTACGACCTTCAGATAATCATAAAAAGCCGGATCGATATCCAGCGTATCGAGATCAATGGTCACATCATACTGCCCGGGCATCTGCTCATCATCGGAAAGGCCCGCATCGACTTCCCAGCCGGCAATGGCATACAGTCCTTCCTCTTTGAGCATCTCATCGGCCGCGATCACCGCCGGATCATTTTCATCTGCCGGAGTAAAGGTGATTTCGGTATCCCGATCAAAGGCGCCTGCCTCAGCCATGACATGCACGCCTTCGGCCGGCGCTGCATCAATGGCCGCACTGGTGCCGGTATCTTCGGTGAATACCGGGACTTCTTCCGAAAGCTCCCGCGGTGTTTCGGTCTGCGGTTTTGCCGAGGCTGTGCCGCCGCCGGTTTTGCCGCTGAGGGTTGTTGATCCATAACCCGGCTCATCCTTCGGCAAAAGGAAACCGGGTTTGACAAAAGCCGTAAAGCCCAGCGCTACCGCCAGCAGGATAATCAGCCCTTTGGAAGGCCCTTTGCCGGAATTTTTCCTCGGCGCTGCCGGTTTTTCGGTTTTCCTTACTTCCGGTTTCTTCTCTGCCGTGTTTTTCACTGCCCTGGGCCGCCGGGTCTTTTTCGCGGCAGCCGCGGCCGGCGGCGGATCGGAAACTTCAACAGTGCTGCCTTTGGGCACATCGAAAACAAGACCGCCCTTACCGTCTTCTTTTACCTTGATGCCGTTATCTTTTCCCGGCTTCGGATCCGAGATCGAAACCGTACTGCCTTCCGGCGCCTCAATTTTCAGGCCGCCTTTGCCATCCTCGCTGACCCGCACACTTATATCGGCAACCGGCGTGCCGCACTGCATGCAGAACCGGCTGCCCGGACTCAGTCTGGCACCGCATTTCATACAGAAGTTTGCCATGGACAGCTCCTTATTCCTGACCTCTCGTCATGATGAACATGCCCTGGTCTTCCTCGGAGAACCACGCCTCGCCGGAGATGCATTCCCGGCCCTGCCAGGCGTAGTAGTAAATGATATACAGAACGGTTTCATTGCCGATCAGCTTCAGAGCACCTTCTTCGGTCTTCCCGCCGGCAAACGGTTCATAGCCGGGGTCTTCCGTATACTCGTACAGTTCGAAGCCATCGCCGCCAAGCACCGGGTGCAGGCTGATGACAACCTGATTGTTGACCCGGTCCAGTGCCAGCTCGGCATAGCCGTATTCCTCAAAAAACGTACCGTCCTCAGACACGGTATTGTCGCTGAGATAGTACTTCCACATGCCTTCCGCATATCTGAGTGACGGATATTCCGCATCTTCCGGAACCCCGTCATAGACAACGGAAGTGTAGAAGGAAAAATCATCCGGACGGACCGGGGTGCTGAAACCGAAATTGGCATCGGCCGATGGAGTATCAACCGGCGTGACCGGGATCTGGGTTTCATCCGGAGTCCGGTCCGGCGCGGGGGCGATCGTAGCAGGAGCCGGGGTATTGTCCGGCGTCGGTTCGGCTTCCACACTGTCCGCAAAGAAATCATCCGATTCCGGGATTACACTGTTGCCATCGGTCTTATTGTTCGTGACCGGGGCCATGGACGCTGCCGCCTGTGAGGTGCAGCCGGTCAGCAGGATCGCCAGGCATAACATTATTTTTTTCATCTTCTGTCTCCTTCCGCAGTTCTGCTGCTGTCTTCGGCAGGGATGCCGGGGGATTATCAAATACCGGGGTGCTTGGGCATTCCGGCATGAATCGTCAAGTCAGTTTGTAATAATAGCGGCGGGCGCTTCTGTTCTGGTTTCATTATAGGAAACTGCCGCCCCGGATCACAACGGCATCAGCCCGATTACCGGAGGAGTCATGTTTCCGGCAGACAGAAAACGGGACTTTTTTGTCCCGTTCCCAATTCTGTATAATCTTTTGCTGTTCTCACGCATTTCTGACTTTCCAGCCGGCAGCTTCCCGCCGCTCGCTGACAAAGTTCCGGTAGATGCCTTCCTGTTTCATCAGGTCTTCATGCCGGCCACGCTGGACGATCTTCCCGTGATCCACAACCAGGATCTGATCCGCATGTTCCACTGTCTTGAGCCGGTGAGCAATCATGACCACGGTCTTTTCCCTGGTCAGAGCCTCGATTGCCTGCATGAGATCATTCTCGTTTTCGGGGTCAACATTCGCTGTCGCTTCATCCAGGAAGATGACCGGCGCGTCCTTCATCATGGCCCGGGCAATGGAAATCCGCTGTCGCTCGCCGCCGGAAAGACTCGCTCCGCCTTCCCCGATCACCGTGTCATACCCGTCTGGCAGCTTCATGATGAAGTCATGACAGCACGCCTTCTTCGCTGCAGCAATGACCCGTTCCATATCCGCATCCGGCTCCCCGAAACGGATATTGTTGGCAATGGTGTCGTGGAACAGATAGACATTCTGGAAGACAAAACTGAAATTCTTCATCAGCGAATCGATATCGTATTCCTTCACATCACGGTCAGACAGTTTTACCATGCCGCTGTCCACATCCCAGAAGCGGGCCAGCAGGTTGACCAAGGTGGTCTTTCCGCCGCCGGAGGGGCCGACAATGGCTATCGATGTTTTTTCCGGAATCATCAGGGAAACATCATCGATGATCTTCCTTCTGTCATAGGAAAAGTCGATATGTTCCGCCTGCATGTCATGGTTTTCCGGATCCTGTGCTTTCCCGGACAGATCCATCGGCGGCACATCCAGAATTTCCCGAGCCCGGTCGACACTCATGTCCACAATTCTCAGCAATGCCGAATAGTTGCCGGCTGTTTCCAGACTGGCATACACGATAAAGGCTGAGATGACCATGACCACCGCGGTCAGGGTATCCATGGTGCCCTGTACAAAGAACAGGCAGGAGAAGAAGACCATGGCAACCCCGGTCAGCTTGGCCACATAGCTCTGGGCCGTCATGCGCGGGATCAGGGTCATTTCCATGTCCGTGTTGGTCTGCGCATTGACACTGATGGCTTCATTAAGCTCCCGGCTCTTCTGCCCGCTGAGATGATAGGCCTTGACTTCGGCCATGCCCTGCAGGTATTCCATGACTTTTTCCACCAGTTTTTCATCGGCCTCGATCTTCTTGCCCGCCATGGTTCCGGCAGCGCTCTGCAGGGCATTGTTGGCCAGCAGGAACAGACAGAGCCCCGCCAGCAGCACCAGGGCAATGCGCCAGTCAAAGAACATGAGCATGACAATGATCACTGCCGTGGTCAGCAGTCCTTCACAGACCAGCATGACCACCCGGGTAGCGACATTTTCGAGGTTCCCCATCACATTCGTGGTGACCGACATAATCTGCCCCAGGCTGTTCGCATTGAAATATCCCATCGGCAGATAGCGCATATGTTCGGCAATTTCAATCCGCTTGCGGGCACAAGTGTCATACCCGCCCTCGGTCTGCAGCATGGTTGCCTTGGATTTGGCAAGACCGGCCCCGGCAATGCTCACCAGCATGATGCCGAGGGACATCAGCACATCCCGCAGGGTAACGCCTGTTCCCAGGACGGCCCGCACCATGACCGCAATGGCCGGAATCTTGAGGGCTTCGAAGATGGCCTGGATCAGCCCCAGCAGGATGGACGTATAGAACTTGCGGCGGTTTTCTTCCCCGCAGAAGTCAAAGAATTTCCGGATGATCTTAACCATTGACGCTCACCTCCTGATCCCGGGCGGCCATATGCGCCCGGTACATTGTTTCATACAGACCGTGATGTTCCATCAGTTCCTCATGCGTGCCGGCATCATCCACCAGTCCGTCCCTGATGACATAGATCCGGTCGGCATCCCTGATCGTGGACAGCCGGTGGGCGATGACAATCAGCGTCTTGCCTTCAGTCAGCCGGCTCACCGAGCGCTGAATGACCGCTTCATTCTCCGGATCAGTATAGGCTGTCGCCTCATCCAGAATGACGATCGGCGCCGCCTTGAGCATGGCCCGGGCAATGGAAATGCGCTGCCGCTCCCCGCCGGAGAGATGACTGCCGGAAGAGCCGACCATGGTATCGTAGCCGTTCTCCAGGGACAGGATGAACGCATGACAGCCGCTCATCCGGGCCGCTTCCTCGACCTCGGCATCCGTGGCCTCCGGCCGGCCGAGCCGGATATTCTCGCGGACACTCATGTTGAACAGATAGTTATCCTGGGATACAAACGCAACCCGGTCGGCACACACATCCAGCGGAATCTCACGCAGATCCTTTCCGCCCAGCAGGATCCGCCCGCTGTCCGCCTCCCACAGCGAGGCAATCAGCCTGGCAATGGTTGATTTGCCTGAGCCGGAAGGACCGACCAGCGCGGTATAGCTGCCTTCCGGAATCTCCATGTCAATGCCGTGCAGCACTTCCTTTTCGCCATAGCTGAAATGTACATCTTCCAGTTTCAGCGTATTGTCGGCCGGAGCCGTGCCGGTCTGCGGCCGGTTCATCTCCGGTGCTTCCACGATCCGGCGCACTTCCCCGACGATCGTGCCCATGGTCCGGATATCATCCGAGTAGCTCATGCAGGTAATCAGCGGAGTGATCAGGCCGACAGAAAGAATGATGATGTAGATGAAATCCGGTGTGCCAAGTTTTCCGGCCCGGACCAGCAGACCGCCGACCGGCAGGATGCTGACCATGGTAGCCGGCATGATGACCATGGCAAATGTAAACGGAATGATGCTGGAGCGCATCCAGTCTACGAAACTGGCCGCTGCCTCTTTTGCGTCAGCCGCAAAGCGTTCATAACTCGATTTTGTCTTGCCGAATACCTTGATGACCTGGATGCCGTTGATATACTCCACAGCTGTGGCATTCAGGGCTTTCGTGGCCTTGACAGTCCGTTCATAGAAGCCCGCACTGCCGGTCATCATGCCGACATAGCAGGCCAGGCCCAGCGGCACAGTCAACAGGGATGCCAGCCCCATGCGCCAGTCAATGGTAAAGATGTAAATGATGATGATCAGCGGTACCAGCAGATTGGCGGTAAATTCCGGCACGATGTGGGCCAGGGTTGTCTCAATCGCATCAATCCGCTCGATCAGCGTATTTTTCAAAGCCCCGGTGGATTCTGCCAGGACATCGCCCAGCGGCATCCGGGTCAGCTTCTCCATGCCCCGCTTGCGAATCTCCGCCAGTACGGCAAAGGTGGCCCTGTGACTGGTGGAAGTGCTCAGGGCATGGAACAGCACCCGGCCCAGCCACAGCACGGCCATCAGCACGCACCGCTGCAGATAAAACGCCATGTCCTTCTGCCCGGCCATCATCGCCCGGACAATACCGGCTACCGCAAAATACGGTGCCACCGAGCAGAGCACGCCGGCGATGGCCAGAGCCACACTGGCCGCATACTGCCCGCGGTGTTCCCCCGCCTGGTCCAGCAGCCAGCCAATGGCCGAAGGTTCTTTCTTCTTTTCACTCATACGGATCTCCTTCCCATAGTGAACAATTTCAGTTAGTATTAACTAACCTGTTGATGGAATGAATGCCTGTCAATGACAGGCATGTTTCAGAATCCGAGGATCTGCCGCCAGCCCGGCAGGAAGAACGCTTCCACCGTGGCCAGGCAGGCCGTGGCCTCCTTTTCACTGTATTCATGAATGACCGGCTCAAACAGGGCCGTGGTATAGGCCGTTAACAGCAGGTGCAATTGTTCCGCTGATATCTCCCGGACCGGATAGCCCTGCGCCCGCAGCTTCGGCAGCACCGCCATCATGCGCCGCTGGTGATCCGTCACCAGATCATGCAGGAAGTTTTCGTATTTTGATCCGGCCGCGCAGTTCAGCAGCAGCCGGTATTCCTCCATGCGCGGATAGACCACTTCCCGCATCATATCGATTTCCGTGTCCTGCCAGAGATCTTCCCCGCCGGCCCTGACAGCCGCCTCCGCCCGGGCTACATGTGCGTCAATCCAGGCATAGATGTCATGGACAGCCGGCTCCACCACCGCCCCGAACAGGGCTTCCTTGCCGGCAAAATGACGATACAGCGCCGCTGCCGTCAGGCCGGCCTCTTCCCCGATCCGCCGCATGGACGCATCCTTGAAACCATATTGCATGAACTCCTTCCGGGCTGCGGCCAGTATTTTCTCATGACTTTCCGTTTTATCTCTGGGCATGTTCTCACTTATGTTAACACCGTTAACTTATCATGTTCAGCCCGGCAGTTCAACTAACATTCCGCATTTTCCAAATTTACATAAAATAATCTCAGCCCATTGTACTGAGATTTCCATTATCTTTCCGTTTCACAGCCACGACGATGTTCAGACCGCCGGCTGCTTCAGTGCGGCCAGAGCGAAACTGCTGATCTGCCTGCTGATCTTATGCAGTTCTTCTTCGGACTGCGGCAGCTGCAGATCAAACAGATCCTGAATCAGATTCTTTGACAGATAGAAATAGACTGTCTGTCCGACGACACAGGCGCTGTATACCTTCAGTTTTTCCTCGTCATCTGTCCCGGTCAGATCAGCCACCGCCTTCATCAGGATGTTTGTCGGTTCCTTGATTGTTGCCGCAACCACCTCATGGACAACCGAGGATGGACTGACTGAAGCTTCCAGTGCCATCAGCCGGCCGAACCCTGTCCCCCTGCCATCCGGGCCAAGAAGAATCAGCAGTGTATGATAAACAAACAATTCGATCTTTTCTTCAGGACTGCGGCCGGATTCAGCCAGAAAATCATCCGGGAAGTTTCTGAAAGCATCTTCAGCCCAATACCGGATTACTTCGAGATACAGCTGTTCCTTGTCACCGAAATAATAGTTGACCGAGGCAACGTTGACGCCTGCCTTTTCGGATATCATGCGGACAGTTGTTTCCTTATACCCGTTTTCGGAAAATACCCGGGATGCCGCCTTTAATACTTTCTCTTTTGTGCTGATTTTCTTTGCCATATCGTACCTGCCTGTGTATTCACTGATAATACCATGAAACCGGATTCCGATAAATCAGAATCCGGTTTCGTTTAAAACGTTTGTTTATTAATCAATTGCTGCGGGCAAAGAGATTCGCCTGATAAATTGCCGTGACAATCTTTGAAACCTTTGCGGCATCACCGATGACTTTCACGTCATATTTGCCGCTTAGTTTTTCCGCCAGGCTCTTTTCGGAAACATAGCCCATTGCCAGTACAATCGTATCTGCCGGAATCTCCATGGCATTGCCTTCCGCATCAACAGCCGTCACACCATCTTCCCTAAACGCTGTGATTCTGGTGTTAACCATCGGTCTGAGCCCGTTCTGGAAATGGGTCGGGAACAGGGCACCGTTGGCAAACAGCATCGCCTTGTCCATCGGATTCATATCCATGCCCAGATCCGGCCGCATCTCGATCAGCGTCAGGCTCTCCGGCTGATACTTCACCATGATCAGATCGGAAGTTTCAATACCGACTTCACCGGCTCCGGCCACGATGACATTTCTGCCGATTTCAGCCTTTCCCTTCAGAACGTCTTCAGCCTTGATCAGTTTCGGGTTATCAATACCCGGGATCGGCGGCATGGCCGGTTTCCCGCCGGTCGCCAGGAATACCGTATCCGGCTGCAGGGAATCAATCAGTTCCGGTGTAGCTTCCGTATTCAGCATGACTTTCACACCCAGACGCCTGAACTGTTCCTTGCCCCAGTTGATGTAATTCATGAAGGTTTCCTTGGAAATCGGCAGGGAAGCCACATACAGATTTCCGCCGATATCTTCATTCTTTTCAATGAGCGTTACTTTATGTCCTCTGAGAGCGGATACCCGGGCTGCCTCGATGCCGGCCGGACCGCCGCCGACGACCACGACATTCTTCTTCACCCAGGCCGGTTCAACCGGTTTTTCATATCTGCCCATGCCCGGATTGACTGCACAGCTCAGTTCAAACGGCATGACTTCACCGGAATTGATGCAGTTTCCGCACTTGATGCAGGTTCTGATATTTTCCCAGTCACCGCTGACTGCCTTGTTGGCGGTATCCGGATCTGCCAGAAGCTGCTTGCCCAGCCGGATGGCATCACATTCATCATTCAGGAAAGCTGTATTCCAGTGTTCCGGATCATATTCCCCGGCTCCGCGGGTCGTAACCGGAATATGCAGGATGGACTTATAGTAGGCCGTCTTGTCAAACTGACCGATCGGCTGTCTTCTGTAACCGGCAGAGCACTCAATCCGATGGAATGTCTCATACGTACCGTCTGTCTGCAGATCAAAGTAGGAAAGGCCCGCTTTTTCCAGAATCTGTACCAGAACTGTTGTCTGGTCTCTGGTGATGCCGCCGTCTACCCAGTCACAGTCGGCACCGCAGTAACCGATGATGAAGTCCGGGCCGCAGGCTGCCCTGATCCCGCCGACGATTTCAGCTGCCAGTGTAGCCCGCTTTTCAACGGATCCGCCGTACTTGTCTTCTCTGTGATTATTATGCGGTGAGAAGAACTGTTCCAGCAGGTAGGCGGTGGCACCGTGTACTTCCACACCGTCATAACCGACAGCCTGGGCGCGGCAGGCAGCTGCGATGAACAGATCCCGGATTTCTTCGATTTCTTCCAGGGTCAGCACTCTCGATTCAATGAATTCACCGACTTTGCCGAGGTCTGCGCACTTGACGCCGGACGGTGAAACCGGATCATTTCCGAACATGCCGGCATGATGAATCTGGCAGATGATCGGAATGTTATACGCATGAATGGTTTCGACCAGTCTTCTGTGTCCCGGCAGGAACTTCTCATCGTAGATGGCAATCTGCGGTGTTTTCCAGGTGTGTCTGCCGTCGACCGAACATGCTTCGGTGGTGATCACCCCGCAGCCGCCTCTTGCCCGAGCTTCATAATGGGCAATGGTACGGTCGGTAATTTCCCCCTCCACAGAGGCCGTCCGGGTCCACAGCGGCGAATTCCAGATGCGGTTCTTGATGTTGAAACGTCCCAGTTTCAACGGTTTGATTAAACCTGAAGTGTCTCTTGTCATGATTTCCTCCTTTTCAAACCTTCATTTCAAACATTTGTTTATTTATATATTAAACAGTTGTTTGAATTATGACAAGAGGAATTTGTGTCCCGACACAGAAAAAGCCCCTTTGCGGAGCTTTTGATCTGTTTTGCTTATCGTCTTGTCCAGGTGCTTCTGGAAGCCAGGATCAGGATCGGGAAGATCTCGAGTCGACCGGCCAGCATGTCGGCGATGAACACCAGTTTTGACAGCGTGCCATAGGCACTGAAGTTGCTGGTGGAACCGACCGCGTCGAAGCCCGGGCCGATGTTGTTGAAGGTAGCCAGCACGGCGGAGATATTCGTTTCCACCGAGAAGCCGTCCAGTGAAACAACCAGGAAGCTCAGGATGACGATGGTGAAATAGGCAACGAGATAGCCGTTGAGGTTCTTGATGACTCTTTCATCCATCGGGGCCTTGTTGAAGCGGACCCGGCTGACTTCCGTCGGGTGCAGGTTCTCATGGATATTCCGGCGCAGGGCCTTCATGGCCAGAATGATACGGGCCACTTTCATACCGCCGCCGGTACTGCCGGCGCTGGCGCCGCAGATCATCAGGAACATCATCAATGCCTTGACAAACGGCGGCCAGACATTCGTGTCGGCTGTCGCATAGCCGGTTGTACTGATAATCGAACCGACCTGGAAGGCCGCATGGCGGATCGCTTCGCCCAGGGTCGGATACAGGCCCCGGATGCCCAGGGTGATCAGGGCAGTGGAGCCGACCACAATGCCGATATAGGTACGCAGTTCCTCGTCCGCAAAGACATCCCGGAAGTGCTTCAGAAGCAGCAGGTAATAGCAGCTGAAGTTCACGCCGAACAGCAGCATGAATACCGTTGTCACATTGATCAGATACGGGCTGTAGCTGGCATAGGAATCATTCAGGACACCAAAGCCGCCGGTACCGGCCGTGCCGAACGCATGGCACAGCGCCGCAAACCACGGCATGCCCCCGACCAGCAGGAACAGGAAGTCCAATACAGTCAGGATCACATACAGCCAGTAGAGAATCCGGGCTGTGTTCTTCATGCGCGGGACCAGCTTGCCGACCGAAGGACCCGGGCTTTCGGCCCGCAGGATATGCAGGGTAAAGCCCTCGTTCTTGCCCGACAGCGGCACAATGGCCATCAGGAACACCAGCACGCCCATGCCGCCGACCCAGTGGCTGAAGCTGCGCCAGTACAGGATGCCGCGGGACAGGCTCTCCACTTCCGGCAGGATACTCGAACCGGTGGTGGTGAAACCGGAAACCATTTCAAACAGCGCGTCGATAAACGACGGTATTTCCCCGGAAATACAGAACGGCAGACAGCCCAGGATCGACATCACGATCCAGGTGAGGCCGGTCAGCACCAGGCCTTCACGGGCATAGAAGCCGGGCCGGGCGTCCTTCGTGATCAGCCGCAGGACACCTGACACAAACAGGGTCAGGGCCATGGCAATCATGAAACCCCTGGCAGCCGCCTGGGAGCCGTCATACAGACACAGGGCCAGTGCCGGTACCATGAATGCGACTTCAATTAACAGAAGCGGGGAAAGAATCTTCCCGATCATCTTATAGTTCATGGTATCTGTCAGTCCTCAAAAATATCATTCAGCTGCAGGATCTTGGAATCGCTGTTGGTCACGATGACGACGTTGTCACCCAGCTGGAATTTCGATCCGCCGTGCGGCAGTTCGCTGTTCCAGCCGCGGGAGATGCTGACCACCAGGACATTCGGCTTGATCTTCAGATCACGCAGCGGTTCACCGATATGCTTCGTCTCTTCGTCCACGTTGAACTCGATGGCTTCCCCCTGGCCGTTGGCAATCATATGCACGGTCTGGGCGGCGCCTTCCTTGTTCTGCATGGCCCGGACATACCGCACCAGGGACGAGCAGATCTGCTCCTTCGGGGAAATGACGCTGCCGATCGGCAGGGTATCCAGCACGCGGTTGTTTTCCGCATGGCTCAGTTTCGTAATGATGACCGGGACTTTCCGGGCACTGCCGTACAGTGAGATGACGATATTGAGTTCATCCATGCCGGTCAGGGTGACCAGGGCATCAAAGTTTTCAATGCCTTCAATGTCCAGGAATTCCTGGCTGCTCGCATCGCCCTGCACCACTGTGACTTCCGGCAGGATCGTCGCCAGTTCCTGGCAGCGCTTTTCGCTCTTCTCGACGATTGTGGCGCGGATGCCGCTGTTTTCCAGCTCCTTGGCCAGATAGTAGCTGATCCGGCCGCCGCCGATGATCATCACCTGGCGCACCTTGCGCTTCAGCATGTGCAGGTTTTCCAGCAGGCTGGCCAGATTGGCCTGGGATGCCGTCACGTAGGCAATATCATTCTCCTGCAGGGAGAAATTGCCGTCCGGCATGATGCACTGACCGTTGCGCTGCACGGCGCAGATCAGCACCTGGGCCTTGATGGCATTGCTGAGCTCCTTGAGGGGAATCCCCTTCATCGGGCTGTCAGCGCCGATTTTCAGTTCGGCAATCTCGGCCGAGCCGCGGGCAAACATATCGATTTTCAGGAAACCGGGCAGCTGCAGCAGCCGGGCCATTTCCTTGGCTGCTTCCTCTTCCGGGTTGATAACCATGTTCAGCGCGAAGCGGTCCCGCATCAGATAGGACTGATCCCGGTATTCCGGGTTGCGGATTCTCGCAATGGTATGCAGTTCCGGGTTCATGACATGGGCTGTCATGCAGCACAGCAGATTGAGTTCATCCGCATCCGTTGCCGCAATCAGCAGATTTGCCTCATCCACACCGGCCTGTTCCAGCACCGTCATGGTCGCCGCATTGCCCTGTACTGCAATAATGTCATACTGTTCCATGATCTCTTCCAGCACTTCCGTACTGCTGTCGATCAGGGTTATTTCATGACCTTCTGTTGTCAGCTGGCGGATCAGGGATGATCCGACCTTGCCGCCGCCTGCAATCAGTATTTTCATAAGGCCTCCTTATTTACTTAAACTCAAGTCATTATTTTAGCACGGGCTGATGAAAACAGGAAGAAAGTACCTGTTTACGCCGCAGCTTCATATATTTTAATATAAGTTTGTAACAATAAAAAGGAAACGGAGGAACATCATGAACAGGAAAATCAAGGTCGGAATGCTGCAGATCCGGGTCGATTTCAGCGATGCATCGGGCAATCTGGCCCGGGCCGCGGCCGCAGTGAAAAAAGCCGCCACAGCCGGGGCCGAAATATGTGTTCTGCCGGAAGCGATGGATCTTGGCTGGGCCAATCCGGAAGCTGCCGAACTGGCAACCCCCGTTCCGGGTCCGGTCAGCGTGCTGCTGTCGGCCATGGCCGTCAAGAATCATGTCTGGCTGGTCAGCGGCATGACGGAAAAAGACGGGGATGATGTTTACAATACGGCACTTCTGATTTCACCGCAGGGAGTCCTGATGGCCAAGCACCGGAAGATCAATATCCTGACCGGGGTCGAGGATGTCTATACCCCCGGTGACCGCCTGCAGACAGTCAAAACCCCGCTGGGCCGGATCGGCATTGATATCTGTGCCGACAACTTCGTAACCAGCCTGCCGCTGGGTCATGCCCTGGCCCGCATGGGGGCAGAGATTATCCTTTCCCCCTGTGCCTGGGCCGTCACCCCGGAGCGCGATCCGGTGACGGATCCGTACGGTGCCGAGTGGCATGAACCCTACAGCCTGCTGTCCGGACTGTACCATATCCCGGTCATCGGGGTCTCCAATGTCGGCCAGGTCACAGCCGGCACCTGGAAAGGCTGGAAGGCCATCGGCAACTCCATCGCCTATGACAGCGACGGCACCCTGAAGACCGTACTGCCCTATGGCGAGGACGCCGCCTGCGTGCAGGTCATCGAAGTGACCCTGCAGGCACCCGGCAAAACCGGCACGGCCTTATCGGAAGCCGTCAGTGAAAAGATCTGAACCGGATGATTCCGGACTTGTTATAATTTTCCCGGAGGGACATGATCATGAGAAGAAAAGACCGTGAAGTAACAGATATCAACGAAATCCTGCAGTTCATCAATACCGCAAAGGTACTGCACCTGGGACTGTATGACGGCGCTTATCCGTATATCGTTCCGCTCAATTTCGGTTATACATATGAGGACGGGGTGCTGACCTTCTACATGCACGGGGCAAAAGAAGGACGCAAACTGGACCTGATGAAGCTGAATCCGCACGTCTTTATCGAACTGGAATGCAATATCGTCCCGGTGGAAGCCGGTGACGTGGCCTGCAATTACGGCACGGCTTACGCTTCCGTCATGGGATCGGGCACCGCCAGCTTCGTTGAAGATCCGGCTGAGAAAATCAAAGCCCTGAATATCCTGATGAAACATCAGACCGGCAGGGAATTCACCTTTACGGAACCGATGGCGGCATCCGTGGCAGTCTTTAAGGTAACCCTGGATTCCTTCACTGCCAAAAGCCGGCCCGTACCGCAGCCGTAAAAAAACAATCACGGTTCAGCAGACCGTGATTTTTCTATGTCGATGATCAGCCCTCCTTGTCCGGCTTCAGCCGGATGGTCGGATACGTACTGTTGATCCGGTGATAGCACGGGCAGTCCGAGGCATGGTCGTTGATGATGCCGCAGGCCTGCAGATGCGAATAGATTGTCACCGGACCGACATATTTGAAACCGCGCTTCTTCAGATCCGCGCTGATCCGCTCCGACAGGCCGTTGCGGGCCGGAATCTTCCCTTCCCCATGACCTTCGTAGAGGACCGTGCGGCCGTCCGTATAGGCCCAGAGATAATCGCAGAAACTGCCGAATTCCTCACGGATCTTCCGGTAACACCGGGCATTATTGATAATGGCCCGGATTTTCTGTTCCGAGCGGATCATGCCCGGCGTATTGAGGATCCGCTGCACATCCACCTCGTCATAGGCGGCGATGGCGTCATAGTCAAAATTGTCAAAACAGGCCCGGAAGATCTCCCGTTTCTTCATCATGAGATTCCAGCTCAGCCCGCACTGCAGATTCTCCATGGTCAGATGCTCAAACATATGCCGGTCATCATGGACCGGGACGCCCCATTCATGATCATGATAGTTCCGGTTCAGTTCATCCCCGAATACCCTGTCGCAGTGTCCCATATCACAATCCCCCTGTCATACTCATCATACATGACGATCCTTCCTTTTCTCTGCATGTATTTTCATTTATCTTTGCCCGCCGGTGTGGTAAGATTCTCCTGCTTTATATTAATAAAAAAAGGAGGTAGAAAAGGATGCTGAAGGCAATCAGATACCTGAAGCCGTTTCTGCTGCTGGTCATAGCCAATTTCATTCTGGTCTTTGCCCAGGTGCAGCTGGAACTTGCCCTGCCGGATTACATGTCCGACATCGTGACATACGGCATCCAGTACGGCGGCATTACCAGTGATAAGCCGACGGTGCTGCGGGCTTCCACCTATGAGCACATGCAGATGTTCATGACGGAAGCGGACCAGGCTGTACTGGCAGATAACTATACATACAACAGCGAAACCGATACCTATGAACTGACGGCTGAGGATGCGGATCTTTCCGCTGCCCTGCGCCGGCCTTTCCTGACGGTTTCCGCCCTCAGCCAGCCGGCCATGCTGAAGCAGTTCGGCGCTGACAGTGAAGAATCCCTCTATGCCCTGCTGGCGGAACAGCCGGAAACAGCGGCGGCGATCACAGCCGCGGTGGACGCCCAGTTTGCCGACTATACGGAAGAAAACCTGCGGGCGGCCGAAATCATGGGCCTGCGGGCGGAATACACCGCTGCCGGCATGGACATGAACAGCGTGCAGAGTTCCTATATCTGGCAGGCCGGTCTCAAAATGCTCGGCATTGCCCTGCTGGGCAGCCTCTGTGCCATCGGGTCATCGTTCATGGCCAGCCGCACGGCCACCGGTGCCGCCCGGAACATGCGCAACGATGTCTTCCGGAAAGTGGAATCCTTCTCCAGTGAGGAATTCTCCCGCTTCTCCACAGCTTCGCTGATCACCCGGACAACCAACGATATCCAGCAGGTGCAGATGGTTCTGACCATGATGCTGCGGGTTGTGCTGTTTGCCCCGATGATGGGCCTGACTTCCCTGCTCAAGGTGCTGCGTTATCCCAACATGGTGCATATCCTGGGCTGGGTCATCGCCTGCATCATGGTGCTGCTGCTGACCCAGTTCTTCGTCACCCTGCCGAAGTTCAAGATCATCCAGCAGAAGATTGACCGGCTCAACCTGGTCATCCGCGAACAGCTGGAAGGCATGCTGGTCATCCGGGCCTTCAACAACCAGAAATATGAAGAAAAGCGGTTTGACGAAGTCAATACGGACATCACCCGGATCAACCGGTTCGTCAACCGCGCCATGGCTTCCATTTCGCCGATCATGACCTTCCTGATGAGCAGCGTTTCCCTGCTGATCATCTGGTTCGGGGCAAGGCAGGTGGATCTAGGCATCATGCAGATCGGCGATATCATGGCTTTCCTGCAGTATGCCGTCCATGTCCTGATGAGCTTCATGATCGTGGCCATGATCTTTGTTATGATCCCGCGTTCGAGTGTCTCCGCCGGCCGTGTCTTCGAAGTGCTCGGGACAAAGCCGTCTATCACCGATCCGGATCAGCCGGAAGAACTGCCGGCCGAAAACCAGACAATCACCTTCGACCATGTCAGCTTCCGCTATCCGCGGGCTGAGGCCGATGTGCTTTCCGACATCAGCTTTACCGCGGCCCCGGGGGAAACCGTGGCCATCATCGGCTCCACCGGTTCCGGCAAGTCCACGCTGGTCAACCTGATCCCGCGTTTCTTCGATGTCACCGAAGGCAGTATCCGCTACGGGAACAATGATATCCGCAAGGTTACCATGAAGGACCTGCGGGCCCGGATCGGCTATGTGCCGCAGAAAGCCACCCTGTTCTCCGGCACGGTCGAATCAAACCTGCGCTATGCCGATGAGAATGCTTCGGCGGAAACCCTGGACATGGCCCTGTCTGTTTCGCAGTCGAAGGAATTCGTGGACCGCATGCCTCATGGCATGGAAGAACCCATTGCCCAGGGCGGCACGAATGTCTCCGGCGGCCAGAAACAGCGCCTTTCCATTGCCCGGGCCCTGACCCGTCAGGCCCAGGTCTATATTTTCGATGATACGTTCAGTGCCCTGGATTACCGCACCGATGCGGCCCTGCGGGCGGATCTGAACGAACTGACCGCGAAGACGAAGGCAACCGTGCTCATCGTTGCCCAGCGCATCAGCACCATCATGCACGCTGACCGGATCCTGGTCCTGGACAAGGGCCGGATCGTCGGCATGGGCAAACATGAGGAACTGATGAAGAACTGTGACGTCTATCAGGAAATCGCATATTCGCAGCTGAGCAGAGAGGAGCTGGGCGCATGACACAGAGAAGAGGACCGGGCGGTCCGCGCCGGGGCATGATGGCCGGTGACAAGGCCAAGGACTTCGGCGGCACCATCCGCAAACTGCTGGCTTATCTGAAGCCGTTCCGTGCAAAGCTGGTCATCATCGTGCTCTGCGCCGGCTGTTCCACCATTTTCAACATCATCGGCCCGAAGATCCTGGGCAGTGCCACCACCCTGCTGGCCGTCGGCGTCCGCGCCAAGTATGCCGGCACCGGCGGGATTGACTTCGCGGCGATTCTGGCCGTCATCCAGAGACTGGCCGCGATCTATGTGCTGGGCATGCTGTTCAACTACGCCCAGGGCTGGATGCTGGCCGGGGTCTCCAACCAGGTCACCTACAACCTGCGCAAGGAGATCTCCGAAAAGATCAACCGGCTGCCGCTGAAGTTCTTTGACAGACAGACCCATGGTGAAGTGCTCTCCCGGGTGACCAACGACGTCGATACCGTTTCGCAGTCGTTGACCCAGTCCGTGCAGCAGATCTTCACTTCCGTTGTCACGGTCATCGGCGTGCTCGTGATGATGCTGTCGATCTCCTGGCAGCTGACCCTGATGGCGCTGATCGTCGTGCCGATTTCGGGTCTCGCCGCGGCCCAGGTCGTCAAGCGCAGCCAGCGCTTCTTCCGGGCCCAGCAGACCACCCTTGGCAATGTCAACGGCCATATCGAAGAGATGTACGGCGGCCATATCGTCATGAAGGCCTTCAACGGCGAAGAGCGCTCCATTGCCGAATTCAGCGATCTCAACAGCAAGCTGTACAATGCCGCCTGGAAGGCGCAGTTCATGAGCGGCATGATGCAGCCGATCACCAGCTTCATCGGCAACCTCGGCTATGTCGGCTGCTGTGTGCTGGGCGGCTGGCTGGTCATCAACCGCGGCCTGGCCATCGGTGATATCCAGGCGTTCATTCAGTACGTACGCAACTTCAACCAGCCGATCACCCAGACGGCCCAGATCATGAACGTCCTGCAGTCCACCACGGCTGCAGCCGAGCGGGTCTTCGAATTCCTCGAAGAGGAAGAAGAAACACCTGACTGTGAAAATCCGGTCAGCGTGCATAATCCGGACGGTTCGATCAGTCTGGAAGGCAATGTTGTCTTTGAAAACGTATCCTTCGGCTATGATCCGGAAAAGATCATCATCCATAACTTCAGCGCCTGGTTCAAGCCCGGCCAGCAGGTTGCCATCGTCGGTCCGACCGGCGCCGGCAAGACCACCATTGTCAAACTGCTGATGCGCTTCTATGAACTCAACAGCGGCACCATCTATGTGGACGGCACGGATATCCGTCAGTTCACCAGGAATGACCTGCGCGATGCCTTCGGCATGGTTCTGCAGGATGCCTGGCTGCACTCCGGCACAATCATGGAGAATATCCGCTACGGCCGCCCGGATGCCACCGACGAGGAGGTCTACAAGGCAGCTGACAATGCCTATGTGGATCACTTCATCCGCACTCTGGAAGACGGTTACCAGACCGTGATCAACGAAGAATCCACCAATATCTCGCAGGGGCAGAAACAGCTGCTGACCATCGCCAGGGCGTTCCTGTCCGATCCGAAGATCCTGATTCTCGATGAAGCGACTTCTTCCGTCGATACCAGAACCGAGATCCTGATCCAGAAAGGCATGGAGAACCTGATGCGGGGCCGCACCAGCTTCGTCATCGCCCACCGGCTGTCGACGATCAAAAATGCGGACATCATTCTGGTCATGGATCATGGCGACGTTGTCGAAGTTGGTGACCATGAAAGCCTCATGGCGGCCAACGGCTTCTACGCCAACCTGTACAATTCGCAGTTCTCCGATCCGGTCGCAGCATAAAAACTGCTGCCGCAGCGGTAAACAAAGGCTCCGGGTATGCCCCGGAGCCTTTTTCCGTCTTTCTGTTTGCTTGTTCAGTATCTTCCGCTCAGGGAAAGCGGCAGTTCGAGATGACATGCCTCGAGCAGCGGCCGGTCTCTCAGAATCTCTCCTGCCGGGCCGGCTGCCCTGACTCTGCCGTCATGCAGCAGGATGGCACGTTCACAGGTATCAAGGATCATGTCCAGATCATGCGATGTGATCAGACAGGTCTGCGGCAGTTCCCGGATTGTCTTTATGATCATGCGGCGGTTGGCCGGATCCAGCGCGGAAGTCGGTTCGTCCATGAGGATCACTTCGGGATTGTTGACCAGGATTACCCCGATGGCAGCCATGCGTTTCTCCCCGCCGCTGAGCCGGTGATTGTGCCGGCGTTTCAGTTCCGTGATCTGCAGCTGCTGCAGGACTTCATTAATCCGCCGGTCTGCATCTTCCCGGCTGATGCCGTAGTTCAGCGGGGCAAACAGCATATCTTCATACACCGTCGGCATGAACATCTGCTGATCCGAATTCTGCATGACAAAACCGATCTTCTGCCTGACGGCAGACAGATTGTCAGGTGTCACCGCAAGCCCTCCGACCGTGATCTCACCGCTGCCCTGCTCCAGGCCGCACAGCAGCTTGAGAAGCGTTGACTTGCCGGCCCCGTTGGCCCCGATCAGCCCGGTTTTACTGCCCGGTGCGACATGGAAACTGACATCCTGCAGCACCGGTTTCTCTTTTTCATACCGGAATGACACATTGTTGAAGGTTATCATAATCCTGCCCCCCTGCCGATCAAGGCCGCAATATTGTATTTCCGCAGAATGATAAAACAGCTGATCCAGGCCAGGACATAAAGCAGATCCTTCAGCCGGAACTTTTCCTGCCGGACTGCGGGAAAATCACCCTGATACCCCCGCAGGAGCATGCTGTCATACAGTTCCCGGCCCCGGTCCAGGGTCCGCAGCAGCAATTGTCCGATAAAGGAGCCCCAGGTCCGCCAGTGCAGGCCTTTCTGCCCCGGAGCCCGCAGATGGTAGGCCGTCATCATGACGGCAGCCTCCTCCCCCAGCACAGTCAGATAGCGCCAGGTCAGAAGCAGCAGGGTCACGATGCCGGAAGGCAGATGGATTTTCCGCAGCGAGGCAAACAGCCGGTCCGCCGGGGTTGTCCCGATCAGGAAGAATGAAGCCAGCAGGCAGAAAATCCCTTTCATCATCAGGCTGAGCAGCGACAGGATCCCGCCCGATACCGGCAGGGTGCCGATAAACAGGACAGGCCTCCGGTCCAGCAGCGGGTTGAACAGCCCGACCGCCATGACCAGCGGCAGGACATAACGCATCCGCTTCAGGGCCAGCCGCAGTTCAATGCCACTGAGGGCCGAAATGATGACCGGATACAGAATCATCAGGAACAGCTCACTCAGCGCATATTTCGGAAATGACATGACTGTCAGGATATAGACGGCACTGACCAGCAGCTTGCTCAACGGGGAAAAACGATGAACCGGTGAGGTTCCCCTGGCCAGTTCATCGATACTCTTTAATTCATGCAGGGCCTGATCGATCCTGCTCATGCCCTTTCCTGCGCGGCCCGCTTCCGCATCAGACCGGCAGCGGCCCCGATCAGGACGCAGACCCCGGCAACGATGGCCGAACCGGCCAGCCCGGACACACTTGTACCGGCCGCCGCATCACTGTCCTTAAACGCATAATCAGGCAGGAAGGATGTACTTTCCTGAATGGCGGATGCCGTATCGGAAACCGCACTCTGCCGGCCGAAGTTTTCTTCATCCAGGCCCATGTTTTCCGCATAGCCGGCCTCGGCATTGCCGAACAGGGCCCATTCCAGGCCATCCGGATTGCCGCTGGCATACAGGGATAGCACCCCGCCGGTCAGGGCAGTGATCACCGCCAGGGACGCGATGACCCCGCGCAGTGAAAGCTTTGCATGATTGTCATCCGAGGTGCCGATGTCCATCAGCAGTTCCGGTCTGGCTTCATAGATAAACAGCAGAACCGCAGACGTGATCAGTCCTTCCACCAGACCGATGGCCAGGTGAATCGGCAGCATCAGGCCGGCAAAGGCCGCAAACGGCAGTTCCGTAATGCCGGAAGCCAGTGTCTCCACCGTTACCGACAGAGCTCCCAGCTGCAAGGTCAGCACACAGCCCAGCACCGATGCCAGGATGATGCAGGCCCGCTGGCCGGCATGGCTGGTCCGGCGCTGAAAGAGATTGCTGCGCTGCAATGGCCGCCAGATCAGGTAATAGCCGACAAAGCACCCGTAGAAGGCCATATTCCAGATATTGGCCCCCAAAGCCATCAGCCCGCCGTCCGCAAAGAAGAGACATTGAATGGTCAAAACGGCAATCATGGCCAGGAAGCCGGCCTGCGGTCCCAGCAGGGCGCTCAGCAGCATGCCCCCACACAGGTGACCGGATGACCCGGTTCCCGGAATGGTATAGTTGATCATCTGGCCGGCAAAGATCATTGCCGCACTGACGGCCATGACCGGCAGTTTCTTCGGATCATTTTCTTTTCTCAGCTGACGTACGGACAGGCCGGCCGCGGTGGCCGAAGCAGCGTACATGACGGTGGCTGTCGACGGGGACAGCAGGGCATCTGCCATATGCATGATTCTGTTCCTCCTTCTGCACATAAAAAGGCATACATGTTCATATGCATGCCTTCTGGTATGCGTTCCGGTTATGAACGTTCGGGCTTTCTGCCGTTATCTGTTTCCGTTTCCTGCATCCTGCCGTCCGCGGCAGAGTCCGTCCTTCAGGATGAACTGCAAAACAATTTTATATCAGGCCAGATTTATTTAACAACTCTTTCACACGTTGAACCGGAAGAAGACAATATCGCCGTCCTTCATGACGTAGTCCTTGCCTTCGATCCGCAGTTTTCCGTGTTCCTTCAGGGAAGCTTCGGTCTTGTACTCCATGATGTCCTCATAGCTGTAGACTTCCGCCTTGATGAAGCCCTTTTCAAAGTCCGTGTGGATGATGCCGGCGCACTGCGGGGCCTTCATGCCTTCGCGGAATGTCCAGGCCCGGTTTTCCGGCTCGCCGACCGTGAAGAAGGTCCGCAGGCCAAGCAGGTGATACGCAGCCTTGATGATCTGGTCCAGACCGGCTGTCTTGATGCCGAGGTCAGCCAGGAACATCTCCTTTTCTTCCTTGTCCATGCCGGAGAGTTCTTCTTCCATGCGGGCGCTGATGGCGATGCACTCACTGCCCTCACTGTCCGCAAACGCCTTGACGGCCTGATAGTACGCATTCTCTTCCGGGGCACTGACTTCATCTTCGCTCATGTTGGCCACATAGATGACCGGCTTGTAGGTCAGCAGGGAGTAGTTCTTCAGGTATTCCTTCTCGTTGTCGGAAAGATCCAGCAGCCGCACCGGCTTGCCGGCCAGCAGCGCTTCCTTGAACTTCTGCAGTGCGTTGTTTTCCTCCACGGCGCCCTTTTCCTTGGTCTGGGCCTTGCGCAGCACCTTGCCGATGCGGTTTTCCACCGTATCCAGGTCAGCCAGACAGAGTTCGAGGTTGATCTCCTCGATATCTCTCACCGGATCCACGGAACCTTCGACGTGCTCGATATTGGCATCATCGAAGCAGCGGACCACGTGCACGATCGCATCCGTATTCCGGATGTTGGCCAGGAACTGGTTGCCCAGGCCTTCGCCCTTGGATGCGCCTTTGACGAGACCTGCGATATCCGTGAATTCAAAGGTCGTATAGATGACTTTCTTCGGATGGAACAGCTCCACGAGATTGTCCATTCTTTCATCCGGCACTTCCACCACGCCGACATTCGGGGCGATGGTTGCGAACGGATAGTTTTCCGCCAGCACCTGGCTGTTGGTGATGGCATTGAATAATGTGGACTTGCCGACATTCGGCAGTCCGACGATTCCAGCAGTTAAAGCCATATTCAGGCCTCCGTTTCTTCTCTGGTCACGTGTTCGA
>JAFWEA010000014.1 GCA_017543005.1 Solobacterium sp.
GCGGGAGGAAGACCTTCCGAAAATCATGCCGATCGAAAAGCGGATCTTTTCGTCGCCCTGGCCGCTGAAAGCATACCGGGATGAACTGCGCAGCAATCCGTTTGCCCAGCTGTATGTGACGGAAGACGAGCGCGGTATCACCGGCTATTGCGATCTCTGGATCCTGTACGAACAGGCCCAGGTCGCGACCATCGGGGTGCGGGAAGACTGCCGCCGGGAAGGCATTGCCCAGCTGATGCTGGATGAAATGGTCAGACGGGCCGAACAGGCACACTGTGAAGTGATGAGTCTGGAAGTGCGCGTTTCCAACGAGAAAGCCATCCGGCTCTATGAGAAGAACGGCTTCATACAGGCGAATATCCGGCGCCATTACTATACGGATAACGGGGAAGATGCCTGGCTGATGGTAAAGCCCCTGGGAGGATACGAAGATGACGATGATACTGGCGATTGAGACTAGCTGTGATGAGACAGCGTGTGCGGTGGTGAAAGACGGCAAGGAGATTCTTTCCAACATCGTTTCCAGTCAGATCAATGTACATACACTGTACGGCGGCGTTGTGCCGGAAGTGGCGAGCCGGATCCACGTGGAGAACATTTCCGCGGTGATTTCGGAGGCGGTCCGCAAGGCCGGTGTCACCATGGCTGACATCGACGCGGTTGCCTATACACAGGGTCCCGGCCTGATCGGTTCCCTGCATGTCGGCGTGCAGGCGGCGAAGACGCTGGCCTGGACATTCCACAAGCCGCTGGTGCCGGTGCATCATCTGACCGGCCATATCTACGCCAATGCCTTTGTGGCGGATCTGAAGTTCCCGCTGCTGGCCCTGGTTGTCTCGGGCGGCCATACCGAATTGGTCAGAATGAAGGATGACTGGTCCTTTGAGGTGCTCGGCTCGACCATGGATGATGCCATCGGGGAAGCCTATGACAAGGTGGCCAGGGTGCTGGATCTTGGCTATCCGGGCGGCCCGGTCATTGACCGCATGGCGAAGGAAGGCCAGCCGGTCTATAAACTGCCCCAGCCGAAGGTGGCGGGGGAACTGGATTTCTCCTTTTCCGGTCTGAAGACCGCTGTGCTGCAGCTGGTGGACCGGGAACACCGGCATGGCAATGAAGTCAAGCCGGCGGACCTGGCCTGCTCGTTCCAGGAAACGGCCCTGCATCAACTGATCGGCAAGACCCTGAAGGCAGTCGAGGAATTCCAGCCGGAAATGCTGGTCCTGGCCGGTGGGGTGGCAGCCAATTCCCGCCTGCGGCAGATGATCACGGAAGAGATGAAGGCATATCCGGAAACCGAACTGGTGATTCCGCCGATGTGGTGCTGCACGGACAATGCGGCCATGATCGGCGCGGCCGGCACCGTTGCCTGGAAGCACGGACTGACCGGTGATCTCAGCGCTGCAGCGGACCCGGCATTGGAAATGCCTGGTGAAAAATCCTGAATTATTCACATTTGCTGAAGATTGATTATATAATTAGTCAGGGTAGGGATATTCATATGAGCAATAAGAAACAGGTACCGAAAGCTACATTGCACAGATATCCGGTGTATCTGAAAGCCCTGCGGAAACTGCGGGCAGGCGGTAAAACAAGGATCATGTCCAAGGAACTGGCAGAGTACGTTTCTATTGAGCCGACGACGATCAGGAGAGATTTCAGCTTCCTGGGCAGCCTCGGCAAGCAGGGATATGGTTACGATGTCGACACGATCATCCGGATTTTTTCCAATGAGCTCGGCATGAACTTCCAGGAAAAAATCATCCTGGTCGGGTGCGGCAACCTCGGCAAGGCGCTGCTGCACTACAACAACTGGGATCATGTGGTCGGGGAAATCGAATGTGCCTTTGATCTGGAACCGGACAAGGTGACGGAAGCCAGCGTGCCGGTCTATGATCTGCGGGAGATTGCCGAGAAGAAACCGGAGAGCTGCCGCATTGCCATTCTCTGTATCTCCCGGAATGTGCAGGAGACAGTGGATCTTCTGATTGCCAACGGCATCAACGGAATTGTCGATTTCACTTCCGAGCATTTCTCTGTGCCGGAAGGGGTTCATGTCAAGGAAATCGATGTTGTCTCGAGTATTCAGGAACTTGTTTTTGAAGCGAATTCGATGCAGAAATAACCGCATCCGGAGGGAACTATGGCCATTGAAATCACGGTGAGAGAACTGTTTGATTTGAACCGCTGCGGTTCGGATATGGAAAAGGATCAGCTCGATACGCTGTTCCTGCAGGGCTGGGTCAGAACCTGCCGGCAGGAAGATGGTTTTGTGATTGCCGAAATCAGTGACGGAACCTGTCTGGGGTTCGCGGCTGTGCGGCTGCCGGCGGGCAGTGTGTGCCCGGAGATGGGTGCGGCGGTTTCCGTGGTCGGAAAGTATTGTGAAACCGGCCGGGATGACGACTTCTTTGTGGATGCGTCTGAAGTGGTCGTTGAGGCCAAGGGCGAACCGGACAAGTTTGCCGGTGACCGTGAGGTCAGCCGGCGGCGGATCCGTTCCACGCTGTTCATGGCTGTGCATGAATTCTTTCAGAGCCAGGGCTTCATGCTGTATGACGGGCTGCTGGAAAATGCCGGTATCCTGACCATGAATTTCCGCGATGTCTATGCGGTTTTGCCGGAAGACGGCCTGTGGTATCTGCAGACGGCCATGGCCTTTGCGGATGAGGATGACGGCATGGATCTGCTGGAGGACCTGGTCAAGTTCTGTGTTTCCTATGTGCTGGAGAACAGCCGGGATGAAATGCAGTGCCTGAACCGGAACGGCCGCATGCGGCGGCTGAAGCAGCTGCTGGAAACGGACATTGAGCGCAAAGAGACAGATGAAATGAGCGCCGATGGACCGCTGATGACCTGGCAGCGGCAGGTGAACGGGGCCCGCTTTGCCCTGCTGCTGGAGGGCAGGACCTTTGCCGGGACGTCCACCAGTACGGCCTCAGGCGATTATGCTTATACGCTGATGACGCTGTCACTGGACGACCTGCTGGCCTGTCTGTACGACGCCTGATATCACAGCCTGCAAAGGCTGTTTTCTTTTTTGACAAATCATATACAATATCATCGTATGCTTTATCAGGTCAGTCACGGATCCAAGTACTTCGGCGCTGATGCCGTCTTTGAAGATGTACAGTTTGAGATCAAGTCAAATGAGAAAATAACCATCGTCGGCCGCAACGGCTGCGGCAAGACGACTTTTCTGCGCTGCATGTGCGGGGAGTATGCCTTTGACCGCGGCAATGTGTCCATGGTCAACGGCACAACGATCGGCTATCTGGCCCAGAAAGTGCTGGAGAATGATGACAGCACGGTGGAAGAAGAACTGATGAAGGTGTTTGCGCCGGTCTTTGCCCTGCAGCAGCAGATGCAGGAAATGGAAGCGCAGATGCAGAATGAAGTGACCGAGAAGCTGCTGAACCGCTACGCCGAGGCCCAGGAGAAATTCGAGGCGCTCAACGGCTATAACTGGGATACCGAAATGCGGACGGTGTTTACCCGTTTCGGGTTTGGCCCGGAAGATCTGAAGCGGCGGATCGGCGAGTTCTCCGGCGGCCAGAAGACCCGGATTGCCTTTGTGCGGCTGCTGCTGTCCAAGCCGGATATCCTGCTTTTGGATGAACCGACAAACCATCTGGATCTCGAGACAATCGAGTGGCTGGAAGGCTATGTGAAGAACTATCCCAAGGCCGTGGTCATCGTTTCGCATGACCGGATGTTCCTGGACCGGGTTGTTGATGTTGTCTATGACCTGGAATACGGGAAGATGACCCGCTATACCGGCAACTATACGTCCTATGTGCAGCAGAAACAGAATAATCTGGAACGCCAGCAGGCGGCCTATAACCGCCAGCAGAAGGATATCGAGCGGCTGGAAGCGCTGATCGAGAAATTCCGTTATAAGAAGAACAAGGCAGCCTTTGCCCAGTCCAAGATCAAGTATCTGGACCGGATGGATAAGATTGACCCGGTCAGGGCGGCGGATGACCGGACCTTTCATGCGGTCTTTACACCGCGGATCAAGGGCGGGGAACGGGTGCTGGAGACAGACCGGCTCGCCGTCGGCTATGACCGTCCGCTCTGCACGGTGACAATGGAACTGCGCCGGGGTGACCGGGTGGCCATCATCGGCCCCAACGGTACCGGCAAGTCGACCCTGGTGAAGACCCTGATGCGGCTTCTGCCGCCTTTAGGCGGAAGCATGCTGTACGGGCACCAGATCGAAACCGGCTATTTTGACCAGCAGCTGGCCCAGTTCTCTTCCAATAAGACCGTACTGGAAGAACTGTGGGATGAGTATCCGGATCTGGACCGGACGACGATCCGTTCGGTACTGGGGCAGTTCCTGTTCTCGGCCGATGATGTCTTCAAGACCGTAGATGTGCTGTCGGGCGGTGAGAAGGTGCGGCTGGCCCTTGCAAAGCTGCTGCTTCAGCATGCCAATTTCCTGATCCTGGACGAACCGACCAATCATCTCGATATTCCCGGCAAGGAAGCCCTGGAAGATTCCTTAAGATCCTTCAGCGGCACCATTCTGTTCGTGTCGCATGACCGCTACTTCATCAGCCAGCTGGCCACAGCCCTGCTGTTTATCGACGAGACGGGGGCCCGCTATATCCCGATGAGTTATTCTGAATACATGGCTGACCGGCAGAGTGAACGGGAAACCGTCAAACCGGTGCAGACAGCAGCCCCGGTGGCCGAAGTCAAGGAAAGAAAGCTGTCGCCGGAGTCACAACGGCGGCTGATTGCGAAGCTGGAAAAGGAAATCACGGAAAAGGAAACCGAACTGGAGGACATGCGCGCCCTGCGGTTTGAACCGGAGTATTATCAGGATTATCAGAAGATGAATCAGCTGGATGAGCGGATTGACGATATTCACAACGAACTGGCGCATCTGTATGACGAGTGGGAAAAACTGAGCAGTTGAGAGCGTCTGAAACTGCTATAATGAATAAAGCATAAACAGGAGGAATTTTAATTATGGCAAACTGCATTGTTGCACAGTCCGGAGGACCGACTTCGGTTATCAACGCAACGATCGCCGGCATCGTCCGGGCGAACCAGATGAACCCGGTATATGACAAAGTACTGGGCGGACTGAATGGTATTGAAGGGATTCTGAATGAACGTTTCTATGATCTGACCAACATGAGCGAGGAAGAGAACCGGATTCTCCGGCAGACACCGTCTTCGGCTCTGGGTTCCTGCCGCTACAAGCTGAAGCGGGATAATGTGGCTGACTTCGAGAAGCTGATCAAGATCATGGAGAAATACGATGTCGAAACACTGTTCTATACCGGCGGCAACGACTCCATGGATACTGTTGCGGCCCTGAGCGAATATGCCCGCAAGCACGGCATTACCGGCAGAAGATTCGTCGGCTGCCCGAAGACCGTTGACAACGACCTGATGGAAACAGATCACTGCCCGGGCTTCGCATCCGCTGCCAAGTTCATTGCGACTACTGCGCTGCAGACCTGGCTGGATGTCAATGTCTATACCCGTCAGGAAGTCTTCATTCTCGAGACCATGGGCCGCGATGCCGGATGGCTGGCCGCCAGTGCCTGCCTGTCCGGACATGTGGACATCCTGATCCTGCCGGAAATGGACTTTGACAAGGAAGCATTCCTGAAGCGGGTTGCCGAATGCATCGCCGAAAAGAACAAGTGCTATATCGTTGTTTCGGAAGGCGCGCACTACGCTGACGGTACCTATATCGCTGCCGGCGAAGCCAAGAATGACGGCTTCGGTCACGCGGTTCTCGGCGGTGCAGGCAAAGCTCTTGAGAACATGATTCTGACCACCAACACAGCCAGCCGCTGCAAGGTGCAGGATCTGTCCACTGCCCAGCGCTGCCATGCCAGCGAACAGTCCCTGGTTGATGTGACTGAATCCTTCAACCTCGGCATGTCTGCCCACATGCGTTCCGCTGACGGCGTCTTCACCGGCAAGATGGTCGGTATCCGCCGCAAGGCCGGTGAGAAGTATGATGTCGAATACTTCGCCATCGATGCGGACAAGGTTGCCAACTTCGTCAAGAACTTCCCGAAGGAATGGATCCTGCCGGATATGAAGGGCATCTCCGAAGAAGGCTACAAGTACCTCAGACCGCTGATCGAAGGCACACCGGACATCATCATGGATGGCGGCCTGCCGGCTTACGTCACCCCGTATTACATGCGTTAATTGACGAGAGTCACAAGGGTACACCCGGAAGGGTGTGCCTTTTTCTTATCAGAATGATAGACTGATAAGAGACAACAATGGAGGCATATATGAAAATACTGGTTCTCAACGGATCACCGGCCGGTTCCGACAGTATCACCCTGCAGACGGTGCATTACCTGCAGGCAGCCGGGCTGATTGAAGAGATGGAAATCCGTCATATCGGCCGGGAAATCAAGAAGATCGAGAAGGACTTCGGGGATTATGCCGAAGCCCTGGAAAAGGCAGATCTGATCCTGTTCTGCTATCCGGTTTATACATTCCTGGTGCCGGCCCAGCTGCACCGGTTCATTGAACTGATGAAGGAACATGAAGTCGATGTCAGGGGCAAATATGCCGCCCAGATCACAACCTCCAAGCATTTCTATGATGTGACGGCCCATCGGTTCATCATCGACAACTGTGCAGACCTGGGGCTGAAGTATGCCGGCGGGCTGTCGGCGGACATGGAGGATCTGCTGCAGGAGAGGGGACAGAAGGAAGCGGAGGATTTCTTCCGCTATGTCCTCTGGCAGATGGCCAACGGTTTTGCGGAAAAGCCGGTGGTTCATGCGGGTGAAAGTGAGCATCATATGGCCGCGGCGCCCTGTCTGAACATGATGAAAAAAAGCGGCCGGGCCGCCCTGGTCTATGACGATGACAGCGAACATCCCAACCCGTACCTGCAGGCCATGATCAAACGGTTTGTCAGTGTGCTGAACATGGACTGTGAACTGGTCAATCTGCACGATTTCCCGTTTGCGGGCGGCTGTATCGGCTGTTTCCGCTGTGCTTCCGACGGGAAGTGTTTCCACCGGGATGGCTTTGACAGCTATCTGCGGGAACATATCAACAGTGCCGATGTCATTGTCTATGCGTTCACCGTGAAAGATCACAGCATGGGCAGCATCTTTAAAACTTACGATGACCGGCAGTTCTGCAACGGTCACCGGACGGTGACCATGGGCAAGCCGGTGGGGTATCTGGTTTCCGGGAGTCTTTCCGCCGAAGAAAACCTGCGCACGGTCATGCATGCCCGGGCCCAGGTTGGCGGCAATTACCTGGCCGGCATCGTTACGGATGAGACTGACCCGGACGCAGCCATTGAACAGCTGGCCCGGACCCTGGCATATGCCCGTGAGCATCATTACGAACAGCCGGCGGACTTCTACGGGGTCGGCGGGATGAAGATCTTCCGTGACCTCATCTGGCAGATGCAGGGGCTCATGAAGGAAGACCACCGGTTCTATAAGGAACACGGTTTCTATGACTTTCCGCAGAAACATCCGGGCCGCATGCTCGGCATGTATGTGGTCTCGGCCCTGATGAACAGTCCGCTGCTGCAGAAAAAGAGCGGCGTCAGCATGACTGAAGGGATGCTGATGCCATACCGGGCAGTCATTGAAAAGGCAAAGAAAAAATGATCGGGTTATCCCGATCATTTTTGTATCAGATGAATTATTTGTCGAGGACAGGGACCTGGGCCGGCTTTGCCTTTTCGCTCATCAGCGCGCAGTCTTCATCACTCAGTTCAATATCGAAGCACTTGACGGTATCCCGCATGGTTTCCGCCCGCCGGAACCCGGTCAGCAGGTTCAGGTTCGGATACTGCTTCAGAGTCCAGGCCTGGATCAGGTTGGCATAGGAGCAGTTGTACTTTTCGGTCAGCGGGGTCAGGGTTTCATCAAACAGTGTGTGGATGGCACCCTTGATCGGTTCTTCGATCCACGGGAGCTTGCCGCGGACATCGCCCTTCGGGAAGGTTCTGTCGACGAACTTCGGATCGGTCAGGAAGCCTTCTTCCAGAGATCCGTAGACCTGGAAGGTTGTGCCGTACTTCGTGCAGTTTTCGAAGTAGTCATAGCCATGGAATGGGGACAGCAGGCTGAAGAATTCCTGGACGGCTGCGACATGGCCGTACTTTTCATATTCAGCCAGGTCAGCCGGCTGGGAGTTGGACAGGGCAACGGCTCTGATCTTGCCTTCCTTGATCAGATCCTGCAGGGCGCCCATGGTCTCTTCGACCGGCCAGCTCTTGCATACATAGTGCACAACGATGGAATCGATGTAGTCTGTCTGCAGGCGGAGCAGGGAGTCTTCAACGTCCTGCTTGACGGCTCTGGCACTGGTGTCATTGTTGACCGTGACGCCGTCTCTGGAATAGTGGAAGTTGCCGCCGTCACCGCGCCAGTTCAGCGAGCACTTGGTCTGCAGGATGAAGTCATCCCGGCGGCCCTTCAGGGCTTCGCCAAGCAGTTTTTCGGAGACAGATGTACCGTAGACAGGAGCTGTATCAATGTAGTTGATGCCGAGATCCTTGGCCTCATCCAGCAGGGACTTGACGTTTTCGACATCCAGATTCATGTCCGGCCAGACAACGCCGCCGCCGATGCCCCAGGCGCCGAATGATACGACGGAAACGTTAAGGTCGGTCTTACCGAGTTTCTGATACTTCATGATGATCCTCCTTCTGTGATCTTGTTAATTAAATTTTATCGGAATCGGTATGAGTAAACAAGGGATGAGATTGCCCGAAACAATGTAAAGATTGTGCTATAATCCTGTTTGCTATGTGGAGGACGGGCAGTATGAAAAATAAACTGTGGCTGGCGGCCGGGCTGGCGTTGACCCTGTGCGGCTGTTCCCAGAAGACACCGGAGCCGGAAGAGCCTGCTTTTGAAGTCGAATCGGAACCGGCGGATATGAGCGCTTACCGCTGGCTGGAGGGGGAAACAGCTGATTTCCAGGAAATCACCTGGGCTGAGTCCATCCGTTTTTTCAAGGAAGGCGGAACCGGGATTCTTTATTA
>JAFWEA010000225.1 GCA_017543005.1 Solobacterium sp.
GCGTTCCTTTCGCTGGGCTTTGAAGTCTACAGCGAGGATGACATCAGCAGTGAAAAATATGCCTTTGACAACCTCAACTTTGCCCCGGATCACCCGGCCCGTCAGTCCATGGATACGTTCTGGCTCGATGGTACGGAAGAGCTGCGCGGCAGTGACAGACTCTGCCTGCGGCCGCACCTGACCGGCGGTTCTGTCCGTTATCTGCTCAAGCACGGGGCTCCGGCAAGATTTGTCTACCCTGGCCGGGTATACCGCAACGAAACAACCGATGCCCGTCACGAAAGAGCGTTCTTCCAGTATGAAGCGCTGATCGTTGACAAGGATATTTCCTTCTCCTCCGGCAAGGTTATGATCCAGACCATTCTGGAGAAAGTCTTCGGCCGCAAGATCAATGTCCGCATGCGCGAAGGCTTCTTCCCGTTCACCGAACCGGGTTATGAAATCGATATGGAATGCCTGGTCTGCGGCGGCAAGGGCTGCCGGGTGTGCAACCACAACGGCTGGATTGAAGTCATGCCGGGCGGTGTCATTCATCCGAATGTCCTGCGGGCAGCCAACCTCGATCCGGAAGAATGGACCGGTTTCTACATCAACATCGGTCTGGACCGGCTGGTCATGATGCGCTATGGCGTCGATGATGTCAGACTCTTTCACAGTGCCGACCTGCGTTTCCTCAAGCAGTTCCGCTGAGCCATGGAAGAAAAGAAAGGACAGGAATAGAACATGAAAGTATCTCTGAACTGGGTAAAGAAATATGTTGATCTGCCGGAAACACTGACCCCGGCCCAGATTGCCTATGATATGACGCTGCGCACCGTTGAGGTCGAAAGCACAGAAGACACCGGCGCCAAGTACCATGACATCGTTGTGGGCAAAGTGCTGGAAGTCAGGGAACATCCGAATGCCGATGCCCTGCGCATCTGCATCGTTGATGTCGGTCTGGATGAACCGAAGCAGATCGTCTGCGGCGGCAAGAATCTGTATGCCGGCGAAAAGGTCGTTGTCTGCAAGCCGGGCGCTGAAGTCTTCTGGCATGGTGTGCCGGAACTGGTCAAGATCAAGGAAACCAAGATGCGCGGCGAGCCGTCCTACGGCATGATCTGCAACGCTGCGGAAGTCTTCCTCGACAAGCTGTTCCCGACGGAAGACGATCATGTCATCGTTGACCTTGGTGATCTGCCGGGTGAGCCGGGCCAGAACATCGCCGATGCGCTGGGTCTGAATGACACCGTCATTGAAATCGACAACAAGTCGCTGACCAACCGGCCGGACCTGTGGGGCCACTACGGCATTGCCCGGGAACTGGCAGGCATCTATGATGTACCGCTCAAGCCGCTGCCGGAATTCAAGCCGGATCCGTCCCTGCCGGAGTTCGATGTGACCATCGAAAGACCGGACAAGTGCCGCCGGTTCACTGCGACCGAGATTGTCAATGTCTATGACAAGGAAGCGCCGCTCTGGATGAAGGTTGCCCTGATGAACTGCGGCCAGCGGCCGATCAGCGCGATCGTCGATATCACCAACTATGTCATGATGGATGTCGGCCAGCCGTCCCATGCCTATGACAGAACCCATGTTGAAGGCGACAAGATCATTGTCCGGACCGCGAAGAAGGATGAAAAGCTGCTTCTGCTGGACCACAACAGCATTGATCTGACCGAAGAAGACCTGGTCATCTGCGATGCCAATGATGCGATGAACCTGGCCGGTATCCGCGGCGGGGCCAAGGATTCCATCCTGCCGGAAACCACCAGCATCATTCTGGAAATTGCCAACTTCACGGCCCAGACCGTCCGTCATACCGGCGCCCGGTTCAACGAAAAGACCGATGCGTCCATCCGTTACGAAAAGAACCTGGATACCCAGCGGGTCGATCAGGGCCTGGCCGTATCCCTGCAGCTGTTCAGGGAAATCTTCCCGGAATGCAAGGTAACCGCCTTTGCGGATGTCTATCCGGTCAAGACCGAACAGGAACATATCGATGTCACCCAGGAATTTCTGGATGTGCGTCTTGGCAAGGCGCTGAGCCGTGAGACGATTGAGAAGGTACTCACCGGCATCGGCTACGAAGTCGCATATGACAACGGTACCTACCACGTTACCGTACCGGTCTGGCGGAGCACCGGTGATGTCTCCATCAAGGATGACGTCATGGGTGATATTGCCCGTCTGCTCAGCTTTGAGAGCTTCGAGGAAAAGCCGCTGACCGTCAAGTTTGAAAACTCCGTCATCCAGCGTCAGGTGACCCTGGAAAGAAGACTGCGTGAATACCTGGCTTACCGCTGCGGTTTCAATGAGATCTTCACATATCCGTGGGTGGACGAGAAGTATATCAAGGCGGCCAAGGTCGACACCGACAAGTGCGTGCGTCTGGCGACCCCGCCGGCCGAAGAACTGGCAATCCTGCGTTCTTCCCTGATCCCGGGTTCGCTGGAATCCGTCGCAAAGAACCTGCGTTACTTCGATTCCTTCCGGATCTTCGAAGTCGCCCAGGTCTTTGAGAAGGGTGAATACCACGAGTCCTCCGAGGATGAAAGCCTGCCGGTGCACAAGAAGTACCTGACCGGCACCATCGTCGGCAAGGATCCGGCCAAGATCTTCTATGAACTCAAGGGTGTGCTGGAACAGATGGCTGCCTACTGCCATATGGAAAACTTCATGCTGGAACAGAAGGAACAGCCGGCCTGGGCTGACCGGAATGCCTGGCTGAACCTGGTCATGGACAATACGATCATCGGTTCCATGGGCCTGGTCTGCGTCAGCACAATGAATGACGTGAAGATCAAGCGGACCAATGTGGCTCTGTTTGAACTCAATGTGGACTGCCTGAAGGCCTTCGCCTCCCGGACAAACGAATTCCATCACCTGCCGCTGTATCCGCTGGTTGAAAAGGATCTTTCGGTCACGGTCGATAAGACAGTTACCTGGAAGGCGATCAGCGACGCGGTCGGCTCCAGAGTCAAGGAACTCGAGTTCATCGATGAATACCATGGCAACCAGGTGCCGGAAGGTAAGAAGTCCGTCACGATGAGAGTCTGGATCGGCAACGATGACAGCACCATGACATCCGAGCAGATCGACCAGAAGATGGAAAGCATCCTCAAGGCCCTGCACAAGCGCTGCGGTGCCGAACTGAGAACCGAATAAAACATGAAAGAGGCCAATGAGCCTCTTTTATCATGCGGTTTGCCAGTGTATGGGAATCCTGTTACTATTTTATGGATGAGTAATCCGGAAAAAACCGACGGCCTTCAGCCGGCTGTCATCATGCCGAAGAAGAAAAAGCGCTGGCCCTGGCTGGTCCTGCTTTTCCTGCTGGCTGCCGCCGCAGGTGCGGTCTGGTATTTCCGGCTGTATGAACAGTTCCTGCCACAGCTTGCAAAGGAAACGGCAGAGC
>JAFWEA010000015.1 GCA_017543005.1 Solobacterium sp.
CGGCCTGGGTGCCAACGTTGCCCGCAGCATTGAAGAAGCCCGCCGGCAGGGTGAGTTTCTCTCCAAGGAAGACATTCTCAAACGGACGCAGCTGTCGACCTCCCTGCTGAGAAGGCTGGAGATCATGGGATGCCTCGACGGTATGCAGGAAAGCAATCAGATCTCCCTGTTCAGTCTATGAAGATAAAGTGCCCAGTATGCGGTGAAACCCTGTATACGAATCCGTTTGGTTCCAACCGGACACTGCATTGCGACCATTGTCAGAGTGACCTGTATCGCAATGCGGCCGCTGACCGGCCGCTGCGCCGGGTCTTTGTGACAGATTTCCTGCTGATGATCGTGGCGGTGCCGATGGTCTGGTTCATGTACCGGGATCTCAAGGCAACACTGTTTGTATCGCTGATGCTGGTGTCGGAATGGCTGTTTGAGATGCCCCAGAGGACCTTTTACCGCAACGGCATCATCCGCTATGAACCAAAACGCATATCGGAAGAATAATGGGCTTGCATTCAGTTTTAAAATAAGTTATATTCTAAATGTCTTAAGGGAGTGCGTGAGCACTCCTTCATGTTTGTATAGGAGGAATATGGACAGAACTGTACAGCTGGAACAGAAAATCGCGCCGGTTCTTGAGGACTTCAACGTAAGACTCTATGAACTCAAATGGCTCAGCGGAAAAGAGAAGACACTGCAGATCGCTATCATGAAGGAAGACGGATCGATGGATCTGGATACCTGTGCGGCGGTCAGTGAAAAGATTTCCGAACTGCTGGACGATGACCCGGCCCTGAACGAGGCATATACACTGGAAGTGTGCAGCCCCGGGGCAGAGCGGGAGATCCGTGATCTCAGCGAACTGCGGACCATGCCGGAACCGTATGTCTATGTCCGCCTGAGACACCCGGTAAAGAAGATGATCGAATTTACCGGCACCGTAAAAGCAATTGACGACAACGATACCGTTACCCTTGAGTATCGTGACAAGGCGGCCCGCCGGACGGCGGAGTTTTCCCTGGCGGAGATTGAATATATCCGTCTGGCCGTGAAAATCTGAAGGAGAAACAGAAAATGGAATTGAACTACAAGGAAATGATCAAGGCCCTGAATGCCATTGAAGACGAACGCCGGATTCCGGAAAGCGTCGTCATCGAGGCACTGAAGGAGGCCATGTGCAAGGCATACAAGAAAGATGCGGAACTTTCCGACATCAATGTCGAGGCAGAGATCAACGAAAAGAACAGCACGATCGATATTTACCAGATCTACAACGTCGTTGAAAACGTCGAGGATGACGAACTGGAAATGTCGCTGGAAGATGCGCGTGAGTACAAGGAAGACGCCGTACTGGGCGATATGGTGCGCCGCAAGGTCGAAATCACCACCATGTCGAGAGCCGCAGCCACCCTGGCGAGAAACGTCATGCGCCAGAAAATCCGGGAAGCGGAAAAGGTCGCTGTGTACAACGAATATATCGATCAGCTCAACGAGATGGTCCTGGGTATTGTCGAATCCGTCAAGGACAAGTTCACCCTGGTCAACCTGGGCAAGACCGTGGCCATGATGCCGCGTTCGGCCGAACTGCCGGGTGAGCGGCTGGTGGAAGGCCAGAAGCTGCGGGTGGTCATCACCGAGGTCAACAAGGACACCAAGGGTTCCCAGGTGCTTGTTTCCCGGGCCGACCCGATGCTGGTCAAGCGGCTGTTCGAGAAGGAAGTCCCGGAAATCTTCCAGGGCATTGTCGAAATCAAGGCCATTGCCAGAGAAGCCGGTGAGCGCACCAAGATGGCGGTCATGAGCCACAATGATGAGATTGACCCGATCGGTGCCTGCATCGGTCAGCGCGGCAACCGTGTCCAGGAGATCATCGAAGAACTCCATGGTGAAAAGATCGATATCTTCCTGTGGAACGATGATATTACCCAGCTGGTCAAGAACGCCCTGGCTCCGGCTGAAGTCGAGGCTGTCCTGCCGGGTGATGATGACAAGAGCCTGCTGGTCATTGTCAACGAGGATCAGCTGTCGCTGGCCATCGGCAAGAAGGGCAAGAATGCGCGTCTGGCCGTGAAGCTGTGCAACCGCAAGATCGACATCAAGACAAGGGCCGAACTGGAAGAAATGGGCAAGGACTTCGATACCCTGCTGGCTGAGGCAGAGATCAGAAGAGAAGAAATGCGCCGTGAACGGGAACGCCGTGAAATCGAGCGGCTTGAGGCAGAAGCAAGAGCAGCTGAGGAAAAGCGGCTCAAGGCTGCCGAAGAACTGATCCGCAAAGCCAATGAGAACGGCCCGGCTGCCGAGACGGAAGAAGAGATTATTCCGGAAGAGATGCGGGAAGCCGTCAAGGAAAAGATCCGTACCGACATGGCCATGCTGCCGGAAGAAACACCGGCCGAACCGGCTGCTGTCGAAACTCCGGCCGAACCGGAAACCCCGGCGGTCGAAGAACCGGTGACCGAAGAACCGGAACAGCCGGAAGAAACACTGGCCGAACCGGAAACACCGGCGGTGGAAGAAACACCGGCCGCGGAACCGAAGAACAAGCGCATCAAGGCCGACCTGGAAGAAATCGCTGCCAAGAACGAATATGTATCCGTATTCGAGAAACTGGCCGATACCTCCAAGCCGAAAACACCTGAGAAGCCGAAGAGAAAGAAGCGCAAGGGTGATGATGACGAGTTCAAGACCAGAAACAAGATTCTGGAACAGCAGCTCCGTAAGGATATCAGTGTTGATATCAAGCCTGTCTATACCGAGGAAGAACTCGAGGAAATCGAAAGACAGCAGCTCGAAGAAGAAGAGAGCAAGTATGATATCGACTATGATGAATACGAAGACTACTATGATGATGAGGAAATGATGTAAGTCATGCCGAAAAAGATACCGATGCGCAGATGTGTCGCCACCGGCGAACAGCTGCCGAAAAAAGAGCTTCTGCGGATCGTCCGGTCACCGGAAGGAAAACTTCTGGTTGACCTGACGGGCAAGGCCAACGGCCGCGGAGCATATCTGAAAAAAGATGCTGATGCAGTTGAACGGGCCCGCAAAACCCGGGCTCTGGAACGGGCTCTGGAAGTGTCTGTCCCAGAAGAATTCTGGGAAGAAATCAAAGCGGTTCTGTAAATATCACGAAATGGAAGGAAGTGAAGTACAGACAATTGACGCAGCATAACTGCTAGAAAGAGAGGTAAGCATGCCAAAGAAGAGCAATAACCGTCCCCAGGGGGGCAAAGGAAATAACCGGAAACCGGGCGGCCGCGGCGGCAGAGGCGGCAGAAACAACGGCGGATTCAACAACCGTTTCCAGGATAACCGGAAAAAGATTGATATTCATGAAATTACATACAGTGACGGGATTACCGTCGGGGAACTGGCGCAGAAAGTCGGCCGGAATGCCAGTGATCTGATCAAGATTCTCTTCATGGCCGGGCAGATGGTCACCATCAACAGTTCGCTGGATGATGACATGGTTGAAACAATCTGTCTGGAATATGAAATCGAACCGACCAAGGTCAAGGAACGGGAAGAAGACAGTCTTGAGGATGAAGAGGAAGATCCGGAAGAACTGCTGCAGGAGCGGCCGCCGATCGTTACCGTCATGGGTCACGTTGACCACGGCAAGACAACCCTGCTTGACACCATCCGGTCCACCAAGGTAGCCAGCGGCGAAGCCGGCGGTATTACCCAGCATATCGGTGCGTACCAGATTTCCGTCGACGGGCGGCGGGTCACATTCCTGGATACACCGGGTCACGAAGCGTTTACCGCCATGCGGGCCCGCGGTGCCAGTGTTACCGATATCGCGGTCATCGTCGTCGCTGCCGATGACGGTGTCATGCCGCAGACCGAGGAAGCCATTGACCATGCCCGGGCTGCCAATGTCCCGATCATCGTTGCCGTCAACAAGATGGATAAGCCGGATGCCAATCCGGACCGGGTCAAGAGCGAAATGGCCGA
>JAFWEA010000226.1 GCA_017543005.1 Solobacterium sp.
CTCTGGATTATCATCCTGCCGCTGCTGCCCATACCGCTGAATGCCGGCATGCAGATCACTGGTGCCATCGGCATGTACTTCCCAGCCCTCTCCGTGCTGCTGATGTGTCTTTTCACACACCGGAAAACAGGCTGGAAGGATATGCTGAAACTTCACGCCAGGCACAACGGCATCTGGTACATCATTGCCTGGTTCCTGCCGGCGGTCCTGACCGTCCTCGGCGGGCTGATCTATTTTGCTGTCTTTACATCGGAGTTTGATCCGAAGATGACCTATATGGCTTCCCTGATGGCAGCCCAGGATACCGCTGCCGGCATCACCCCGGCCATGCTGGTATTGATCCAGGCTGCACAGGCCGTCACGGTTGCCCCGGTGATCAACAGCCTGCTGGCGGTCGGGGAAGAACTGGGCTGGCGCGGATACATGGTGCCGGAACTGCGGAAAAAGTACAGTCCGCTTGTAACCCACCTGATTGCCGGTCTGGTCTGGGGCCTGTGGCATACCCCCATCAACATGCTCGGCCACAACTACGGTCTGCGCTATGCGGGCTATCCCTGGGGCGGCATCCTGGCAATGAGCGTCTTCTGCTTCAGCATCGGGGTCATTGCCAGCCTGCTGTTTGAAAAAACCGGCAGTATCTGGCCGCCTGCCCTGCTGCATGGCGCCGTCAACGCCATCTCCGGCCTGCCCGTCATGTTCCAGAAACCGATGATGATCCAGGGGGCCCATGTGCTGCTCGGCCCCTCGCTCAACGGTCTGCTGGCCGGCCTGCCCATGCTGGCATGCGCCCTGTATATCCTGTACCGGATGACAAAGGAGGCAAACACATGAGTTTTGCCGATACGTTCAAGGCACTGTCCGACCCGGTGCGCCGCGACATCCTGCAGCTGCTCAAGCAGGGCCGGCTTTCCGCCGGGGAAATCAGCAGTCATTTTGCCATGACCAACGCAACAATTTCCTACCATCTGAGCATTCTAAAGAAAGCCGACCTGGTCTTTGAAACCCGGGAAGGCACCTATATCTACTACGAACTGAACGCTTCCGTACTGGAAGAAATCATGCTGTGGCTCAGCGATCTGAAGGGAGAACAGGCATATGAAAAGACTGAAAACTGAACGGAAGACAATTCTGCTGACCTCCCTGTTTGTCATCCTGCCCATCGCTGCCGGGCTGTATTTGTGGAACCGGCTGCCGGATCAGATCCCGATCCATTTCAACTTCAGCGGCGAGGCGGACGGCTGGTCTTCCAGACCCTTTGCGGTCTTCGTATTGCCGCTGTTCCTGCTGGCTGTGCACCTGCTGATGGCAATCGCCACAGCCTATGATCCCAAGGGCAGAGGCTTCAGTGACCGGATCTACCGGATGCTTCTGTGGACTGTCCCGATCGTTTCCTGGACCATGAACCTGAGCGTCTACGGTATTGCCGTCGGCATGAATATACGCATTGATGTGGTTGTCCGTATCATGTCCGGCATCCTGTTCATCATCATCGGCAACTACATGCCGAAAGTCAGACAGAACATGACCGTCGGCATCAAGATTCCCTGGACATTGTCCGACCCGGAAAACTGGAACAAGACCCACCGGCTGGCCGGAAAGCTGTTCCTGATCAGCGGTATCCTGACTCTGATGTCCATCTTCCTGCCGAATCAGGCAGGCATGCTGATCATGTTCTGTTCCATCATCATTGCGGCGGTTTTCCCGATGATCTACTCCTTCCAGCTCTACCGGAAAAGTCTGTGATCCGTTGCTTATATACTGCCGGGCTGTGTGCCCGGCATTTTTATAATCTGATAAAGAATTAAATACTGTCTGACGGTGCTATGATGATAACCAAAGGAGTATTTCAGTCATGGAAAAGATCAAAGAAAAACTGTACAGTGCCATCGATGCGCAGGCGGACCTGTTCTTTCAGCTCAGTGATGATATCTGGGATCATCCGGAAACCTGCTATACGGAATTTGTTTCGGCCGGACTGCAGAAGGAAGCCCTGAAAAAACTCGGCTTTGAAGTCAGGGAAAACCTGGCCGATATCCCGACTGCCTTCAGCGGCAGATACGGTCACGGTCATCCGGTCATCGGCATTCTCGGTGAGTTTGATGCCCTGTCCGGACTCAGCCAGGAAGCCGGCAAAGCCGAAAAGAGCCCGGTGGTGCCCGGCGCAAACGGCCATGGCTGCGGACATCATCTGCTGGGCACGGCCGGGATTGCGGCTGCCTATGCGGTGAAGGAATATCTGCAGGAAAGCGGTCAGGAAGGCACAATCATCTACTTCGGCTGCCCGGCGGAAGAAGGCGGGGCCGGAAAAGGCTTCATGGCCCGGGACGGTGTTTTCGATGAACTTGACTGTGCCCTGACCTGGCATCCGGGTGACAACAACAGTGTCACCGCCGGTTCCACCCTGGCCAATATCGTGACCCGCTACCGGTTCCACGGCATGGCCAGCCATGCGGCTGCCGCGCCGGAGTTCGGCCGCAGCGCCCTTGACGCAGTTACCCTGATGAATGTCGGGGCCCAGTTCCTGCGGGAACATGTCATCCAGGATGCCCGGATCCACTATGCCGTCACCGACAGCGGCGGGGTTTCCCCGAATGTCGTGCAGGCCGACACGGAAGTGCTCTATATGACCCGGGCCCCGCGGATCTTCCAGGTCCAGGAAATCCAGGAACGGGTTGATGATATTGCCCGCGGCGCTGCCCTGATGACCGGTACGAAGATGGAGAAAATCTTCGTCAAGGCAACTTCCGACATCGTCCCGAATACGGTTCTGAACAAGGTGCTGCAGACCAATATGGAAAATGCACCCCTGCCGGAATTCTCTGAAGAAGACCTCGCAGAAGCCAAAGCGATTTATGATGCCATCCCGATGAAGGGCGGCAAGCTGGAAAAGTACCTCGACAAGCTCGGGGCCGGCAGAGAAGCGTATGAAAAGTATATCGGCGAACCGTATTACGGCAGTTTTGTCCTGCCCCTGCTGCAGGATGAAAGCCACTCGGCCGGATCCAGTGATGTCGGTGATGTCAGCTGGGTGACCCCGACCGCGCAGTTCACCGCCGCCACGGAAGCGGCTGATACCCCGGGCCACTCCTGGCAGCTGACCGCCCAGGGCAAGACCGGCTACGCGCACAAGATGGAACTGTTCGCGGCCAAGGTCCTGACCGGGGCTGCCATCGATCTCCTGAATGATCCGGAAAAGATCACGGAAGCGAAAAAGGAACTCGACCGGCGCCGCGGCAAGGATGGCTATATCTGCCCGATTCCCAAAGGAGTCCGGCCGGCCGGTCTGAAACAGTAAGCCGATTATGATATGATGCAGGTATCAAGGAGGTTCACTCATGAACGAAAACAGAATCGCCGTTATTGCCGTTGTCGTTGAGAATCCGGCTTCGGTCCGGGAACTGAACGAAATCCTGCATGAATACAGTCAGCACATCATCGGCCGCATGGGCCTGCCCTACAGGGAAAAGAAGCTGTCCCTGATCAGCCTGGCCGTCGATGCACCGGAAGCGGTCATTCTTGACCTGGCCGGCAAACTGACTGCCCTTGACGGGGTCACGGCAGAAACTGCCTGGGCAAAAGCCTGAACGGATTAAAAACGGAGTTTCAAACTCCGTTTTTTTGTGCCTCATTCGGTGCCCGGCAGCCGCAGTGCCCGGGACAGGACATCGTCACCGCTTCGATTTGGTACCCCACCATATCCCATAAATATGCTACATTTGAAATAACAGGAGATACGAATATGAAAATTACAAAAGTTGATGTGTTCGCTGCTGATTTTCCCTTTAAGAAAGACAAGGACAATACCAGTGCCATCTCCCTCGGCACATGGAACACCTGTCTGTTTGTGCTTGTAAAAGTACACACGGATGAAGGCATCTGCGGCTGGGGTGAGTCTGCCCCGTTTGCCCGGACCAGCCCGCTGGGCCAGATGGCCATCTGTGATGTCATCGTGGACTACCTGGCCCCGGCAATCATCGGCATGGATCAGTTCAACATCCAGGGCATCTGGAAAGCAATGGATAAGTCCGTTCCGGATCATCCGCAGGCCAAGGGTGCCCTTGACATGGCATTGTATGACATCATGGGCAGAAAGC
>JAFWEA010000227.1 GCA_017543005.1 Solobacterium sp.
GTATTCCTGGACGCTCTGAAGAAACTCGATCAGATGTATGAATAAGCAGAAGACACAGGCCTGAGCCTGTGTCTTTTCAGGGAGATACGAAAATGGAAATAACGAACCAGATTGAAGAACTGCTGGAAGAAAAGGCGTGGGTGATCGACATCCTGCCGCTGCAGGTGCCGGCTGAAAGAAACCGGCAGTATGCCATGCTGGAAGCGTATTACGCTGATGAAAGTAAGACAGAACAGTTTGCCGGCAGACTCAGCAGCATCCTCACAAAACTGTACTGTTATCATGATCTTCTGCTGTATTGGCCGGACGATGAAAGTCAGATCGAAGAGCCGAAGATGACGGATATCGTTGCTGCGGTCCGGTGGTGCCTTCTTTCGGCAGAGAAAAGGGATGCGGTGCTGGATATTCTGGTAATGGGGGAAAAGCCGGCCCTGATCATGCTGTGCCGGCAGGATCTTTACATGTCGGTTTACGGTCCGGATGAGCAATTGCGGCAGCTGCTGGAACGCCTGGCCGGGGCAGAAGGGCTGTTTGTGCGGCCGGCTGCTTTATAATAAGCGTGCCGAGTGGGTTTTGCTTTGTAATCACAGGTACTTGTGGTATGATATAACACGTTGAAAATTTAAAAGATATATTTGTAGGAGTAAGTTGGAAAAAGATGGAGAAGTTCAAGAAAAGCTGGGATTTTCACGGCCGTACACTCACTGTCGAGAACGGTGAGATGGCCAAACAGGCAGGCGGTTCCGTACTGGTTCGCTATGGCGATACAGTCGTTCTGTCCGCTGCCACTGCCAGTCATGAGGCGAAGGATTCAGATTTCTTCCCTCTGACGGTTCTTTACAACGAAAAAATGTATGCGGTTGGTGAGATCCCGGGTGGATTCCTGCGCCGGGAAGGCAGACCTTCCGAGCATGCAACCCTGACATCCAGACTGATTGACCGGCCGATCCGTCCGCTGTTTGCGGAAGGGTTCCGGAATGAAGTTCAGATCGTCAGCACAGTCCTGTCGGTTGATCCGGACTGCAGCAGTGAAATGGCTGCGATGTTCGGTTCCTCGCTGGCAGTCTGTGTATCCGATATTCCGTTCAACGGTCCGATTGCCGGGGTTATTGTCGGCAAGGTAGATGGCGAATATGTCATCAACCCGACTGTTGAAGAAACAGACCGTTCCACCCTGAACCTGACCGTTGCCGGTACAAAGGATGCCATCAACATGGTTGAAGCCGGGGCGCAGGAAGTCAGCGAAGAAGAGATGCTGGAAGCCCTGGCCATCGGTCATGAGGCTATTAAGGAACTCTGTGCCATTCAGGAAGAAGTCATAGCGGCCTGCGCCAAGCCGAAGATGGAAGTCGTGCTGTATGAAATCAATCCGATCGTCAAGGCATATGTTGATGAACATGCCCGCCGGCGGATTGAAGAAGCCGTATCCATCAAGGGCAAGCTGGAACGCTATGCGGCCATTGATGAACTGACAGCGGAAATGGAAACAGCTGTCGGCGAACTCGAATGGGAAGATGACAAGGCTAAGGCCAAGGCCATGAAGCAGGCCCGGGAATACTGTGTTGAAATCGAAGCCGGTGAAGTCAGACGGCTGATCTCCGAAGAGAAGATCAGACCGGACGGCCGCAAGCTGAACGAACTGAGACCGCTCGACAGCCAGATCGACCTGCTGCCGCGGGCTCATGGTTCCGCCATGTTCACCAGAGGCGAGACACAGGTTCTCTCGGTCACAACCCTGGGCTCTCTCGATGAAGAACAGATCATCGACGATGTCACAACGATCAAGGGCAAGCAGTTCATGCACCAGTACAACTTCCCGCCGTTCTCGGTTGGTGAAACCGGCCGTATGGGCAGCCCGGGCAGACGTGAAATCGGTCACGGTGCGCTGGGTGAAAGAGCCCTGAAGCAGGTCCTGCCGAGCAAGGAAGAATTCCCGTATACCATCCGTACAGTTGCTGAAGTTCTGGAATCCAACGGTTCCAGTTCCCAGGCCAGCATCTGTGCCGGCACAATGTCCCTGATGGCAGCCGGTGTCCCGATCAAGGCGATGGTTGCCGGTGTTGCCATGGGTCTGATAACCGTCGGTGATACCTACAGTATCCTGACCGATATCCAGGGCATGGAAGACCACTACGGCGACATGGACTTCAAGGTTGCCGGTACAAGAAAGGGTATTACCGCCCTGCAGATGGATATCAAGGTATCCGGCATCAGCCAGGAAATCCTGCGGGAAGCACTGGCTCAGGCACATGAGGGCCGCATGCAGATCCTGGACAACATGGAAACAGCGATCAGCGAACCGCGTGACCACGTATCCGAATGGGCTCCGAAGGTTGCCATGATGAAGATCCCGGTCGACAAGATCAGAGATGTCATCGGTACCGGCGGCAAGACCATCAACCAGATCATCGAAGACTGCGACGGCGTCAAGATCAATGTTGAGGAAGACGGTTCCATCCAGATCTATCACATGAGCCAGGCCATGATCGACAAGGCCAAGGGCATCATCGAAGACCTGACCCGGACCGCCAAGCTGGATGAAATCTACGAAGCAACCGTAGCGGAAGTCAGAGAATCGTTCGCCTTCGTAACCCTGTTCCCGGGTACAGACGCTCTGCTGCATGTCAGTGAAGTGGCCTGGGAAAGAACCCCGAAGATCGCCGATGTCCTGAAGGTCGGTGACAAGGTGACAGTCAAGGTCATCAGCATCGATGAAGCCGGCAAGGTCAAGGTATCTGCCAAGGCCTGCCAGCCGAAGCCGGAAGGCTACACCGAGCCGCAGAAGAAAAAGCCGGCCCGGTTCAACCGGAAGGACAATTCCGCAAAACCGGCTGAAACATCCGGCAATGTGGAAAGAAGAGTCTTCAAGAAAAAGACAACAGAAGAATAAACCATGAAACCTGTCCCCCGAACGGGACAGGTTTTCTGGCTGTGTTACAATAGACAGGCCATGGAAGACAGGAGGAACAGACAATGAGAATGCGTAAGAAGAAGTGGGCAGACCCGTATCTGGAAGAACATGCGGATTATGCGCTGGTCAATCCGGAAGAACTCCGGGGCCAGTGGAAGAAACTGCTGAATTGTTCCTGTCTGCATGTCGAGATCGGCATGGGCAAGGGAGATTATCTGAACAACATGGCTGCCATGTATCCGGAAGAAGGCTGGGTCGGCATTGAGAAGGAACACAATGTCGCAGCAGTGGCCTGCCGCAAGGCCCTGGAAGCGGAAGATGCCGACACGCATAACAAGCGCATGATTGTCGGCGCCGCCGAAGAGATGATGAACTGGTTCGCACCGCAGGAAATCGATGTGATCCATCTGAATTTCTCTGATCCCTGGCCGAAGAAGTATACCCATAAGCGCCGGCTGTCCAGCACCCGGTTCCTGCAGATGTACCGGACATTGCTCAATGCGGGCGGTTCGATCCGCATGAAGACCGACAACAAGAATCTCTTTGAGGATTCGGTGCTGTATTTCCTGGAGAACGGGTTCACGCTGAAGGAGTTCTCCGTGGATTACCGGCGGAATGAGCATCCGGAAGATGCCGTGACGGAGTACGAAAGCCGGTTTATGGAACTGGGACAGCCGATTTATCAGCTCTGTGCAGTCCCGGAAGATGCAGATATGGTAAAATAGATCTGTTATGAAGAAGCGATGGCTGACCGTGTTGCTGGCGGTCCTGCTGACCGGCTGCACGACGGCCGGCGGCGACCTGAAAAGCCGGCTGGACGCGAAAACAGATGCCGTGCAGGCTGAGAAAATCCTGCGGGCAAACTATAACGGGGCATATTACTCGTATTACATCAATCCGGGCGTCGGCAGGATCTATGCGGACGGCACCGGCAATATTTTCATGCTGAACGGAAGACAGTTCGTCATGAACCTGAATATCCCGTCCATCATCAACCGGCAGTACTACAAGGATCAGATCCGCCAGTATGCCGTTATCAGCGGTCTGCCCGAGGTGCTGGTCAAGAAC
>JAFWEA010000228.1 GCA_017543005.1 Solobacterium sp.
CTGCCGAAGCGGACAAAGCGCTGATCCTCCACATAGAAACCGGTCTCCTGCCGGCCGTAAATTGTTCCGTTGATAAAGCCTGAAGCCATGTCACATCCTCTTTTCTATCCTGAATCAGTATAGCAAAAAAGGAGGAAACTTCCTGCCGAAGTCTCCCCCTCCACATGATTCTTTTACTTCTGTTTTACTTTCTGACCGGCGGTTCTGTCAGCTTGTACGGATCCAGAACCTCATTGAGCTGTTCTTCCGTCATGATGCCCTTCTGAACTGCAAGTACCTTGACCGGTACATTGGTCTTCAGTGCTTCCTTGGCCAGGTTCGCCGAAGCCTGGTAGCCGATGATCGGGGCCAGGGCTGTGACGATACCGACACTGGCGTGCAGCAGGTCATCGCAGCGCTGCTTGTTGGCAGTGATGCCCTTGATGCAGTTCTCAACCAGGGTATCAACCGCATTGGCGAGCACTTCGATCGACTGGAACAGCGAGTAGAAGGTGATCGGTTCAAACGCATTCAGTTCCATCTGGCCGCCTTCTGCTGCCATAGCGATGGTCACATCATTGCCGATGACCCGGAACGCAGCTTGGTTGACCACTTCCGGAATAACCGGGTTGACCTTGCCCGGCATGATGCTGGAGCCGTTCTGCATGGCCGGCAGGTTGATTTCGCCAATGCCGGTGCGCGGACCGGACGACAGCAGACGCAGGTCATTGCACATCTTGGAAAGAGCCACGGCAGTGTCTCTGACAGCACCGGAGACCGCTGCGAAGCTTTCGATGTTCATGGTGCCGTCAATCAGGTCTTCCGCCTGGGTGAACTTCTTGCCGGTAACCTTGGAGACTTCCTTGACAACCGCATTGAAGTACTTCGGGTTGGCGTTGATGGCTGTACCGATGGCTGTTGCGCCCATGTTGAGGGCGGTCATTTCTTCGGAAGCCTTGCGGATTCTGTTACGGCCTCTGGCGACGGCTGTGGCATAGGCATTGAATTCCTGGCCCAGCCGCATCGGGACAGCGTCCTGCAGCTGTGTACGGCCCATCTTCAGGATGCCGTCGAACTGCTTTGCCTTCTTCAGCAGTTCCTTTTCCAGGGTAGCCAGTGACTTGTCCAGTCTGTCCAGCAGGAACAGTGTGGTGATCTTGCCGGCGGACGGGATGATGTCATTGGTGGACTGACCGCGGTTGACATGATCATTCGGATGAATCATCTCATACTGACCCGGCTTGCCGCCCATGCTGACGATCGCGATGTTGGCGATGACTTCGTTGGCATTCATGTTCATGGATGTGCCGGCACTGCCCTGAATCGGATCAACGATGAACTGATCCAGGTATTCCCCGGCGATGATCTTGTCGCAGGCAGCGATGATGACTTCAGCCTGTTCAGGAGTCAGTTCCTTCGCCTTCATGTTGGCGATGGCGCAGGCCTTTTTCAGCTGGGCCATGCTGCGGATGAATACAGGGTTCATACGTTCACCGGTAATCGGGAAATTCTCCTTTGCCCGCAGTGACTGTACCCCGTACAGTGCATCGACCGGTACCTGTTTTGTACCGATGGAATCTGCTTCAAGACGGAAGTTTTCTGTTTCCGAAACTGTGACGCTCTTTGCTTTCTTAGCCATTGTTTTGTCCTCCAAAAAGTAAGCGCTTTCTTATTTCTTCAATTTCACTATAAAAACTTCTTGCATTATAATCAAGCCCGTATAATATTATAATTAATATTAGATAATCAATATATGAGGTGAAACCATGGCTGATCTCTTCCATCATAAGAAACTGATCGAAACAATCAGTGAAGAACAAAGCTTCTCCAAGGCCGCAAAAAGGCTCTATATTCCGCAGCCTTCTCTCAGTGTGATTGTCCGGAAAATCGAGGAGGACATCGGCATGCCCCTGTTTGACCGGACCACCAAACCGATCCGCCTCACCGATGCCGGCCGGGAATACCTGCGCACAGCCAATGAAATCAAGTTATCCGAACGGGCCTTTGAAAATTATATTGATGCCATTAATAATCTGCAGAACGGCTATCTGCGCATCGGGACCAACCAGATGCTTTCCGACCTGGTCATGCCGGCGTTCCTTTCCGTCTTCATGAAAGAATATGACAAGATCCGAATCGAACTGCTCAACGCCGATTCCACCACCCTGGAGACCCAGTTGATGGAAGGCAAGCTGGACCTGGTCATTGACAATCACCCGCTGGACAAAAACATCTTTGATCAGCGTGAACTCTATCATGAAAGCATCCTGCTGGCGGTGCCGGCCGGGATGCGGCGGCCTGAGCTGGACGGCCTCTGCATGGATGCTGCAGAAGCAGCCAACCTCGACATGAGCGACAAGAAACCGGTGGACCTGAATGTCTTCCGGGATGACCCGTTTATCCTGCTGACCAAAGGCAATGAAACCCGCCAGCTGACCGACAACCTGTGCCGGCAGGCCGGCTTCACGCCGAATGTCCTGCTGGAAATCGACCGGCTGACCACCATTTACCGCTATACCGCCATCGGCACCGGCATTTCCTTCATCAGCGATACCCTGCTGCGCTATATCAACTGGCTGCCGGCATCCATCATCTACTACCGCCTGCCCGAAAAAGACTCCACGCGGCCGGTCTATATCTCCTACAAGCACAGCCGGTACTATTCCCGGGCCATGGAACTGATCAACAAGCGCCTGGATGAATGGTTCCAGACCATCTGAACAGACTGAAAACGGCATTCGCGTGAATGCCGTTTTTTTACAGTTCGGCGCTGCTCAGGCCGGCCGACTGGGAGGCTACGGTCAGATTGCCGTTTCTGATCCGGATCTGATCCAGCATCTCCTTTTCAAGATTCGTATTTTTCAGACAGATCCTGTAGGTGATCTGATACATGGCCCCGAGATTGACCGTCTTGAGTCCTTCCTGATGCCAGGAAACCGTATATTGATTCAGAATGTCATTGAACAGACCGGTATTGTCCAGATCCTCCGGGATCGTAATCTTCAGGATCCGCTCAGACGCATCATCCTGCAGAAATGACAGCCTGGTCACCACCCAGAGGCACAGGCCGGCCGTAAAGGTCAGCACCAGGGCAAAGGTCACATAGCCGGTTCCGCAGGCCAGGCCCGCAGCCATGGCCAGAAAGACAACAGCAATATCCGAAGCCTTGCCGGGCAAAGACCGGAAGCGGACCAGGGAGAAGCTGCCGGCGATGGCGACCCCGATGCCGAGGCTGCCGTTGACCATCAGGATGACCCCGGCCACGATGATCGGCAGAACCACGATGCTCATGACCAGGTTGGCCGACGGGCGGTAGGCGTGCCGGTAAATGAGGGCTATGAACAGGCCGCACAGCAGGCTGATGCCGAACGCGGTCATTACCGATAATAGCTGAAGGCCGGATGCTGTCCCGGTAAATATGGATGTAAACATTTCAATTCCTCCGTTTTCTCCTGTCTTGTCAGGCCGGACAGTGCGGCTGTATGGGTGATTCTGTAAACTCTTCCGTATTTGGAAAAGGATGTTTTCTGCAGACGCAGGTGACTGAGAATTTCGGCCAGCCAGAGCGGATAGGCATCCTGAAACTTGATTTCCAGAATCACATCGCTGTCCATTGCCAGCAGTTCTTCCTGGGTGTTTGAGCCGATATCCAGATCATCGAGACGATAGCGGATCCGGCGGTCCATGGTGACCCGCAGATCTGCGTTGAAGGCCCCGGACCAGGCCTGCCGGTCATAGGCGATATAGGCCTTGGGGACCGGCTGATAGACACGGAACATGTAATCCAGTTCGCGGCCGATCTGGCCTTTTTCCGCCAGCCCTTCCCCGCGCAGGCAGCCAGACACTTCATCCGCCGACAGGGTGATCCGGCGCTTGAAGACAATGCCGTCACTCTTTTTCTTCATTTCAAGAAACAGCGGTTCCTCAGTTCCCGGCCGGCCGTACGCCCGCAGTCTGAGTTTCTCCTTGTACAGGGGCTTTTCCAGCGAGCGGATGATCATACGGTCATCCGGGCTGTCAAGATAGATGTTCCGCAGGGTATATTCCGGTCTTTCATCCGGCACCAGATACGGCCCGGCCAGTTCCAGGAACGCTGCGGCCTGGGCCTCAGTGAGCCCGTACTTCTGTTCCACCCGGGCAAATACCTGTTCGCTTTTCATGGCTGTTCCTCCTCGACAGCCACATGATAAAAAATCAATCTGTCGCCGGATTGAACGCATTCTGAATTATATGTGAACATGAAAAAAGAACGGATTGTCTCCGTTCAGTTCAGTTTCTTATCCGATTTTTCAATGATCCGGACATCGTGGTACTGTTCCTGGAAGCCGACGGCATCGATGATTTCCTGCCGGGAAAGATCATGATCCGCCACCACCCAGCGGCAGACATCATCATCCGCATGATAGATCAGCGCCCGCACCTCTCCGGTAAACCGTTCCACCGGTTCCGCCGGGCCGATCACATAGGCATCCTGGAATTCCCCTTCTTCCTTCAGGCATTCTTCCACATAGCCGAAATTGGCTGTATAAACCGTATCCGGATAATGCTCATGCAGGGATCCGTACGGCCGGTCCACCGTTACGGTTACCGTCCGGCCGAGATTCTTTTTGCCAAGCAGGAACTCCATCGGCACACTGCGCACCCCGTCCGTCTCGGTCTCGGGGCCGCACTTCTCAAAGCCGGCGCTTTCATAGACATGACAGGCTGACGGGGCCGCATTGACGGTAATCCTGGCCGCATGATTCTTTTCCGCCTGATTCAGCAGGGCTTCCAGCAGCGCATGGCCGAGGCCCTGCCCCTGCTTTTCCGGTTTTACGAAGCACAGGGCCAGATGATAATGTTCCGGATCATAGGCCAGCATCCCGGTCAGCTCCGGGTCAAAGGCACCCAGATAGTCCAGCTGGCCGGCTTCCCCTTCAATGAATTCAAATACGGAATGCATGCCCTGTTCGCTGAAGCCGAGCCCGTCGCTGTTCAGGAATACTTCCATGGCCAGCCGCTGGGCCGCCGGCTTCTCCGCTGCTGTCAGTGCCCGGATTTCCATTTACAGTTCCAGCTCCCGGTCATACAGCGGCACGGCATCCTTCAGCGCCTTCTGTTCCAGTTCCGGCCGGTATTCCATCATCGCAACCGGCATGTTCCGGGACAGCGGGGATGCCGCTTCACTGATCTTGCCGAGCACTTCCTTAACGTTGCCTTCATGCTCGACAACCAGCGCGTAGGCCTTGGCCATCTCAAACGAAACCAGCTTCAGCCAGACCCGGCTGACTTCCGGCATCGTGCAGCACAGATCATAGACCGCATTGGCCAGGGCTGTCGGATAGACCTGCGGTTCCGAGAAGGACACCTGCATATTGCCGCCGCGCCCGCTCAGCAGATCAGCCAGTTTCTTCTGGGCATCACCGTCTCCGCCCGGCTGCTTCGCCGCCATGGTACGCGGGGTCTCCCCCATCGCCAGGAGCCCGATCAGATTCTTGTTCAAAATAATATTGTCCGACATTGCATTGATGACAATGCCGTCGGCCGTATTGTTCTTGTTTTTGAAAATCGCATCGTAGTCCTTGATGGTGCGGACCGCAAAGGTGCCGGTCTTGCTCTGGGGGTTCATCTTGTGAGCTTCTTCGGCGTCGGTAAACAGCGGGAAGAAAGACTGCCCCTTGTTCGTATTCAGCAGCACGAATTTCAGCTGCGCCGGGCCGATTGCCTTGCCCTTGGCATTCCTGACCATCTGGGCACTCATCGGTGCCAGGAACTGTCCCTTGATCAGTTCCTGAAACATCTTCTCCTGCAGATCGGCGTTGTTGTTTTCCTTGAGTTCCGCCATGAGTTCCTTCAGCTCGGGATTGCGGATATCTTTTTCATTTACAGTTTTTGCTTTTGTCATATTCATCACCAGAGAGTATTATATCACGTCATGATTTTTCCTTCTTCTGCTTTCTGCGGTATAATAGACCGCGGTGATACTATGAAACGAATTAGCTGGAATTCTCCTGTGGTGCTGTCATTCGCCCTGGTCAGCGGCCTGGCCCTGGCAGCCAATATACTGACAAACGGTCTGTCCAACAGACTCTTCTTCAGTGTCTATAAAGGTTCCTTTACGGATCCGCTGTTCTATGTCCGCCTCTTCGGGCATGTGCTGGGCCACGCCAACCTGGAACACTATACCAATAATATGATCCTGTTCCTGCTGGTCGGACCGCTGCTGGAAGAAAAGTACGGCAGTCAGCGCTTCCTGTCGATCATTGCGATCGTGGCGCTGGTGACCGGGCTGGTGCACATCTTCCTGCCTGGAAGGACCGCCCTGCTGGGAGCCAGCGGTGTGGACTTTGCGCTGATCCTGCTGGCGTCCGTCACCGGATCCAGAAACAACAATGCCATCCCGCTGACGCTGATCATCGTGGCCGTCATCTATATCGGCCAGCAGGTCTATGAGGGCCTGACGATCGCCGATAACATCTCGCAGCTGACGCACATCATCGGCGGATCAATCGGCGCCGTCTACGGCATGGCCGTACAGAAAGGAAAACGCTGAACCGGGCAATGCCCGGTTTTATTTTGAGCATTGTTCACATTCATTTCACATTGCCGTATTACAGTAATGACTGTAAGCAGAAAGGAGTATAAATGATGGAAGAAAATTACTCTGAACATACGGAAGAAATCACAGAAGAAAAATCTGCAGAAACAAAGCCGGAAACCGCTGAAACAGAAGCGGCCCCGGCCCCGGAAAGTGAGCCGGTTACGGTAAGTGAAACAGCTGCCGAGCCGGAAAGTGAACCGGCAGCAGAACCGGAAAAGATTGTCCTGACAGAATCAGCCTCGGAGGAAATCAGAATGGCTGATGGCCATGATCTGAGCCGCGAGGAAGTACTGGAGCTGATCCGCACGGAAATGGCCGGACAGAAGAGCGCCAGGAGTCATCCGGTCCTGGTTGCCGGGCTGGCAGCCCTGGTCGGGCTTGGGGCAGGCTTTGGCGGCGGTTATGCGGCCTATGAAAGACTGCAGCCGGAAGCCGGTGAACCTGCCGGCGAGACCGAGACCATCCCGCAGCAGAACACCCAGCCGGTAGCGGCCTACAATACAGGCGGTGAGCTGTCGCTGCAGCAGATTGCGGCCAAGGCTTCCCCGACCGTCGTTGAAATCCGCACGGAGGTAACCGGTGAATACTATGCCTTTGGCTTCTTTGGCGGCGAGTACACTTCGCAGGCGGCCGGCAGCGGTGTCATCCTTTCCGATGACGGCTACATCATCACAAACAACCATGTTGTTGCGGATGCCAAGGAGATTACCGTCACCCTCTATGACGGCACGGAATATCCGGCTGAAGTCATCGGGGCCGACAGCAAGAGCGACATTGCCGTCATCCGCATTGACGCAAAGAACCTGCCGGCGGCTGAAACCGGTGATTCCTCGGCCCTGCAGGTCGGCGATACCGCCGTGGTCATCGGCAATCCGCTGGGCACCCTCGGCGGGACGGTCACCAACGGCATCATCTCCGCAGCCAGCCGGGAAGTCACCATCAACCGTGAAGCCATGACGCTGATCCAGACCAACGCAGCCATCAACTCCGGTAATTCCGGCGGCGGTCTGTTTGACGGCTATGGCCGGCTGATCGGCATCGTCAACGCCAAGGACTCCGGCACCACTTCCTCCGGTGCGACCATTGAAGGTCTCGGCTTTGCCATCCCGATCAATGAAGCCCTGGACGTTGCCCAGCAGCTGATAGAAAAAGGCTATGTCACCGACCGGGCCACCATCGGGGTCATGCTCAGCACCATCACCAATACAAACGGCCGCTATACACCGGGCCTGTATATCAGTGAAGTGCTCACCGGAACCGGGGCGGAGAAAGCCGGCCTGGAAATCGGTGACCGGATCATCGCGGTGGATGGCCAGGATGCGGACACTTACGAAAAACTGTCCCGCTATCTGAAAGGCAAGAACATCGGCGATACCATTACATTGACGATTTTCCGGGATGACAAGGAAATGGACATCGACGTCACCCTGGGTGAAGCGCAGAACACAAAGAAAAAGGACTGACGCAGAACCAAAAAAAGAATCGGGAGAATTCAATTCTCCCGATTTTTCATTTTGTTTTGATGCTCAGTTTTCCAGGCGGCGCATGGATCTTGAGGCAATGACATCTGCCCCGGTATGCAGCAGGTCATGCACCAGGACCTGGTCCGCCTCCACCGGTGCTTCCACGGTAATATCCCGGATGACATCCATGGCTTCCGCCATCAGATCAAGCGGGATATCGCTGCTGGTGATGACCGGCAGAACCCGGTGTTCCCCGTTGAGGATCCGGACGGTTGAAGTCAGAATCCGCATCGGCCGGATGCATTCCTGTTCGGCATATTCCTTGCCCCGCGGACAGGTATTGCCGGTGACGCTGAGAATTGTCTGCCCTTCCATCTCCACCTGGACCCGGCAGCCCATCGGGCAGTTGACACAGATCAGTTCTTTTGTTGTCGTCATCATGCGTTCCTTTCCCTGACTTCCACAGCCAGTTCACTGCCGTCTGCCGGCAGATCTGCCGGATTCAGCTTTAGTCTTTCCATAACTGAAGGCATCAGTTTTCTTCTGACCGAACGGCGGATCACTTCGCCGTCCTTTTTCAGCAGGACTTCGGCCGTATCAAACTGGGCTGTTACCCGGAAGAACAGTTCACACGGCTGCGCCATATCGGCGTGCACATGACCCGGTACGATATAGCTGACGCCATCCCCGGCTTTCAGGGTGATGTCCGCACTGTCATTCTGCTGTTTCTTCAGCCAGCGCAGGGCCCCTTCGGCGGCCCTTGCGGACTCCAGCGTGACAAAGTCAACCAGGTCGTGGACATGCAGACCGTTGCCGCAGGCAAAGATACCCGGCACGGAGGTCATATAGTTTTCATCGACAACCGGGCCGCGGGTGCGCGGGTTCATGCGGATCCCGGCTTCATCAGCCAGATGATTCTCCGGAATCAGACCGATGCTGAGCAGCAGCGTATCCACATCATAGTGGACTTCACTGCCCGGGATCGGCTTGAGATGCTCATCCACTGCGGACACATCGATTCCTTCCAGCCGGTCACGGCCGTAGATATGCGTGACGGTATGGCTGAGATACAGCGGGATATCGAAGTCTTCCAGACACTGCTTGATATTCCGGGGCAGGCCGTTGGAATACGGCATCAGTTCGGCTACACCGTAGACCTTTGCGCCTTCCAGCGTCATGCGTCTGGCCATGATCAGACCAATGTCGCCGGACCCCAGGATAAACACCTTCCGGCCCACCATGTATCCGTCAATATTCAGATAGCGCTGCGCCTGGCCGGCGGTATAGACACCGGCCGGCCGGTCACCGGGGATTTCCACGGCGCCGCGGCTGCGTTCATAGCAGCCGACGGCCAGGATGATGATATCGGCCGTAACGGTCTGATACCCTTCTTCCGGATTGACATATTCAATGGTCCGGTCGGCATGCATATGCGTGACCATCGTATTGCAGAGAACCCGGACGTTCAGTTCCTCGGCCTGGCGGATAAACCGTTCGGCATAGGCCGGTCCTGACAGCTGTTCATTGAAGGTCTGCAGACCGAAGCCGTTATGGATGCACTGCTGCAGAATACCGCCCGGTTCGCCGTCCTTTTCCAGCACGATAATATCATTCAGTCCATTCTTTTTCAGCGTTACCGCGGCTGCCAGTCCGGCGCTGCCGCCGCCGATTATGACTGCATCATAGTGTTTCATCAGCGGTTCTCCTTTTCCAGAATGCGGGAATTCCGGGAATCCAGCAGTACTTCAGTCAATGGGATATTCAGTTCCCGGGCCAGAATCGCCGCCACCCGCGGTTCACAGAAGCCGCCCTGGCAGCGGCCCATGCCTGGCCGCACTCTCTTCTTGACACCCTTGATGCTGCGGGCTCCGCACGGGCCGTGTATGCAGTCAATGATTTCCTGTTCGCTGATCTGTTCACAGCGGCAGATAATCCTGGCATACAGCGGTTGCCGGCGGATCATTTCATCTCTTTCTTCCGACTTCAGGTCATTCATGACCACCGGTGCCGGTCTGGTCATGACCGCAGCCGGATTATCTTCCAGCGCCAGATACTTCTTTACGAAGTTGTCCAGAATATATTCGGCGATTGCCGGGGCACTGGCCAGACCCGGTGAATCAATGCAGGCCGCATGCACAAATGCCGGCGCATCCGGCAGTTCCTCAATCAGGAAATCCTTGGAGGTCCCGGAGGCTCTGATGCCGGCAAACGAGCGGATGACATTCCGCAGCGGCGGATTCTTCATGGTCTTCTGCAGCTGCTGGCGCACACTCTCAAGTCCGGCAAACGAAGTCTCTTTCTTGTCGGCATCCTCTATCAGTTCCGACGTTGGTCCCAGCAGGGTGTTGCCATGGACAGTCGGCACTGCCAGAACACCCTTGCCCTTGGCTGTCGGCACCGGGAAGATTACCCGGCTGACATAATCGATATCCGAATCGATGACGAAGTATTCGCCCCGCTTCGGAGTCAGTTCGAAATCAACCTGGTCACTGACCATGTGATCAATGGCTTCCGTACCGGTTCCGGCCGCGTTGATGACCATTCTGGCCGTATAGGCCTGATCACCGCTCTTGACCCGGTATCCTTCCGGAAGCTTTTCAATGCCTGTCACTTCCGTATTCAGGAACAGTTCCACACCGTTGCGGATGGCTGTTTCCATGGCCGCATAGGCCACTTCCCACGGATAGATCAGGCAGGTCTCGGGAATGGACAGTACTTTGGTCACATTATCCGAAAGATTCTTTTCCAGACTTCTGGCGGTATCGCCGTCCAGCAGTTCCCAGGCGATGCCGCGCTTTTCAGCCCGCTCCGCCAGAACATCGAGTTTCTCTTCCTCTTCTTCGCCTACGGCCGCAATAAAAGCGCCTGTGTTTTTTATGATGCAGTTTAAATCCCGGCACAGTTGGGGATACATCCGTGCCCCTTTTACATTCAGCAGGGCCTTCATTGTCCCGTCTTCCGGATCATAGCCGGCATGAACAATGGCGGAATTGGCCATTGTCGTTCCGTTGGCAACATCGTTATCCTTCTCCAGCACCGCGACCTTGAGACGGTACTTTGACAGGTCATATGCCACCAGTGAGCCGACGATTCCGGAGCCGATAATTATGATATCGTACATGATGGTTTACCTCTTTCCGAATCAGTCTATGCCTATTATAACAGACAGATTATAGAAAAGAGTCCCCCTTCATCAGGAGAACTCTGATACTGAATGATTTGGTTACTGCGGCTGGTCCTGCTGCGCAGGGGCGGGATTTTCCGGCTGCGGATCCGGCTCAGGAGCCGGATGCAGTGAACAGTCTGTCCCGGCCGGATAAGAGCCGCCATCCGGACACGTCACATTCGGGGCAGGATGCAGCGAGCAGTCTGTCCCAGCCGGATATGAGCCCCCGTCAGGACACGTCACATTCGGGGCAGGATGCAGCGAGCAGTCCGTACCCGCAGGGTATGACCCGCCGTCAGGACATGTCACATTCGGCGCAGGATGCAGCGAACAGTCCGTGCCCGCCGGATATGTTCCGCCATCCGGACATGTAATATCAGGTGCGGGGGTCGGGGTTGCCGTTTGAGATGGAGATGGTGTCGGGGTCGGATTTGAAGATGCTGTCGGGGTTGAAGTTGCCTCCGGCGTCCCGGACGCATCCGGCGATGGCGATGCCGTGCTTTCCGCCTCTACCGTGCAGGCACCTGTCTGTGTATCAACCGTATACTTTTCATCACAGACGCAGACCTTCTTTTCTTCGTTATAAGTCCCGTTTACACAGTCCATTGCCGGCGTCGAAGTCGCTTCCGCTGTCTTCTCAGGTTTTTCTGTTGCCGCGGTCGGTTCCGGTTCAGACGGATCCTCGGTGAATTCTTCTTCATTCAGCGGATTGATCTTGATCAGACCATCCGGTACACCGATGATGCCCGGAATGGAAGCCAGCGGCTTCGGCCGGTCGTCTTCCGTGATATAGGCATGCGTGCGGATATACTTGAACAGTGCCACCTGCCCCTTCTGGTCCAGATGCAGACCGTCAGCCACCATATAGCCCGGTCTGGCATAGCCGGTATCCTTGTCCTTCAGCGCTTCAGCCGAGTTCAGATACTTCCAGTCATTCTTCTTGCACATCTCGGCAATTGCCTTGTTGTAGGCATCAATCTGGATCATGGAAACATTCGTGTAATCACGGACCTTGCTGACCGGCGGAATGCTGTTGATAATGATGTCCGCATACGGATATGCATTCTCGATTGTCTTGATCTGTGCTTCATAACGGCTGATGAACGATGTGGCATCCGTGCTGTTTCCGTACAGATTGTTTGTGCCGAACGTAATGATAACCCGTTCCGGCTGCAGGATTTTAACTGCCTGCGGCATGGTATACCGGCCGGTGTAGAAATCCATGCAGGCCAGGCTGGAAATTGCGTCGATGCCCATGCCGACAACGCCGATTGTATTGTTCTTGGTGCTGAACGTCTTTTTTGTTTCCGGATCAAGCACTCTGATGAAGCGGGCCGTATTGGAATCACCCAAGAACAGGGTGGAATCAATATACTCCTGACCGGCATCCTCGGTTTCCATCAGCACGGTGCTTTCCAGTTCAGTGGTATCCAGAACACCCTCACTGGCATCATACTTCTCATCAATGTCAGCGGTCGGTTCCGGCTCCGGCTCCGGTTCCGGTGCTTTTGGCCGGGTCAGAACCACACCAAGTGCGATGCAGAGAACCACTGCTGCCGCAATGCTTCCCACGGCCAAAGGTTTGATCGTATATGTCTTTTTATTAATTTTTACCTTCATAATGAATTTATTTTATACCTTTTTGTGACTGCTGTCATGATTTGGTGTAGAATGGGTGAACATATGAGCAATCAAAATGAAATTATCCGCATGGAAGCGGAAACACTTGCGACGATCGGTGACGCCTACTACAGAGGTCTGGGAGTCGAGCAGAATTATGATGAAGCCCTGAAGTTTTATCAGAAAGCTGCCGGCATGGGAAATGCCAGATCCCTGTCCAGAATCGGGCTCTGCCATGAACAGGGTTTCGGCACAAAGAAAGATCTCGAAGCCGCCTTTTCCTGTTATGAAGACGCTTCGGAACAGGGCGATGTCTTCGGACTGATCAAACTGGGCGACTTCTACCGTGACGGCGTTCCCCATCTGGTGCAGAAAGACCTGCAGACAGCTTCCGAGTACTATCTGGATGCTCTGGAACAGGTCCAATACGGCCGGGATCTCTGGTATGCCCCAGATGTCTATCTGCGGGTGGCCGACTTCCTCAAGGACGGGATCGTAACGGAAAAGAATCTGCATTCAGCCTATGATTTTTATGTTTCGGCAGCGGAAGGCTTCATGCACCGGATCGAAAACGGTGATCTCGACTGTGCCGACAGCCTGGACCTGGCGGAGGAAGGAGCCGAAGCGTGCCGCCGCAGTCTGGGGCAGTAAACGGAGATACGGAAAACATATCAAAATTTACTCTTCCCAGGCCCATCATCTTGTGCTATTATAGTTAAGCACTTGATCTTGCAAGATTACTCAAGTGGTTGAAGAGGCAGGCTTGGAAAGCTTGTAGACCTGTAACAGGGTGCCAGGGTTCGAATCCCTGATCTTGCGCCATTAAAAAAGAACCGCTGTGTCATACAGCGGTTTTCTTATACCCTGCTCAATCGATCATGAAATATGTAATATGCACGGCATCCGGTTCGCGGACTGCCTGGCAGAAAAACACATGGTTTTCCATCCAGCGCAGGGAATCGCTGTATACCTCAAAGAACGGAACCGTGGCGAAATAATACAGGGAAGGATCGATGAACTCCCCTTTCAGGACCTGTTCGCGGTATTCCGGCGGAACTGTACGCATGCCGTTGTTTTCAATGTAGAATGATGATCCGTCTGATAACCTGACCGCATAGCGGGCCGACAGTTCGCACTTGCCATCCGGCCGGATCACCTGGGAATCCACCCCGCCCGGCAAGACTACACCGCTCATTTCCTTTCCATCCGGATCATGGCCCGATACCGTTCCGGATGTAATCGGGATCAGCTGCCGCCGGCCATTCTTACCGTCCTGGCCGACCACGATCGGTTTATCCACCTGTACGGAGATTGTAAACAGTTCTTTCATGATGCCACCTCCGCTTCCATTATACCTGCCGGTGCAATAAAACAAAAACCGCTTCAGCGGTTTGACTTTATATGGAGCGGATGAGGGGAATCGGACCCCCGTATGCAGCTTGGAAGGCTGCCGTTCTACCATTGAACTACATCCGCGTAGATGACAAGTGGTGTCTCGGAAGAGAATCGAACTCTCGACCCACTGATTAAAAGTCAGTTGCTCTGCCACCTGAGCTACCGAGACATGAGCCGTACAAGGTCCATTTATCATAATCTGGATCGTATACGCGATCCAGATCGTTTCATCTAAGTGGTGGAGACGGGTGGTTTCGAACCACCGAACCCGGAGGGAGCAGATTTACAGTCTGCCGCGTTTAGCCACTTCGCTACGTCTCCACTTTCATGGTGCCGACTATAGGAATCGAACCTACAACCTATTGATTACAAATCAATTGCTCTGCCAATTGAGCTAAGTCGGCATATCATCTTAATGGTGGAGGTTAACGGGCTCGAACCGCTGACCCTCTGCTTGTAAGGCAGATGCTCTCCCAACTGAGCTAAACCTCCATATCAAAATGCTAATTAAATATACCACAGC
>JAFWEA010000229.1 GCA_017543005.1 Solobacterium sp.
CAGCAGGGTGCAGATTTCGGCATCGCCGACATTGACCCAGAACTGGTAGAATTCGTAGGCGCTTGTCTTTTCCGGATCCAGCCAGATGTTTCCGCCTTCGCTCTTGCCGAACTTGGAACCGTCCGCCTTGGTGATCAGCGGTGAAGTGATGCCGTAGACCTTGGCTTCATCGCCGCAGATGGCCTTGATCAGGTCCGTACCGGATACCAGGTTGCCCCACTGGTCGCTGCCGCCGAACTGAATCTGGCAGTTGTAGTTCTGGTACAGCTTCAGCCAGTCCAGAGCCTGCAGGATTGTGTAGGAGAACTCAGTGAAGGAAATACCGGTTTCCAGACGCTTGGCAATGGTGTCCTTCTTCAGCATGTTGGCGACGTTGAAGTGCTTGCCGTAGTCACGCAGGAATTCCAGGATGGAAATGCTGCCAAGCCAGTCGAAGTTATTCAGCATGATGCCCTTTTCCGGATCGGAGAAATCAACGAATCTGCCGACCTGGCCGCGGATGCATTCGACATTGTGCGCAACTTCTTCCAGGGTAATCAGCCGCCGTTCTGTGGTCGGCCGCGGGTCACCGATCATGCCGGTACCGCCGCCCATGAGCGCGATGACCTTGTGTCCGGCCTTCTGATACCGTCTCAGCAGCAGGACCTGCTGCAGGTGCCCGATGTGCAGGCTGTCGGCTGTCGGGTCGATACCGACATAGCAGGTTGTCTTTGTCTTGAGCTGTTCCCGGAGTCCTTCCAGATCCGTGACATCCTTGACCAGTCCCCGCCATTCCAGTTCTTCAATAAAGTCCATGATAGTCTCCTCCCGGACGCATTTTAAAAGCGTCCTTAAATTCTAAGGACGCCTCAGCGCGGTACCACCTTAGTTCATGAATAAATCATGCGCTCATCTTTCCCTTTAACGCAGGGGAACACGCCCTGCCTTTTGAGACAGGAAGCTCCCAGATGTATTCTCTGATCTTGTGCCGGTCCCTTCCACCTTCCGGAACCTCTCTGCAGGCAGCGCCATCAGATACTTGTTCTGTTCATCGCCACATTTCAAATATAACCGTTCAGAAACAAATGTCAATTCTTTGTTGTCTGCCGCGGTGTAAACAGGTAGCTGAGTTCAATCTGCTTGTCGAAATCCCCGGTATTCTGCAGCATCTTTGTCATAACCCGCATCGATACTGCCCCGAGATCGTAGCTCGGAATGGAGAAACTGGAAATCTGCGGCCGCATCATGGAATTGTACTTGGTATCAATGACGCAGACGACTTCCATCTCATCCGGAATGCTGATGCCGTTTTCCCGGGCCGTATTGACAATCGCCATGGCCTGGGAATCACGGTTGCCGATCACGACATCATAGCGGTGATCGCGGAACCAGCGGCCGAGGAACTCATAGGAAGTCCTGGCATCCGGCGGAATCTGCAGGAAATTCGTGAATTCGAGACCCTTCTTGGCAAATGCCTTCTTGGCACCGCTGACCATCTGTCCGGTCGTATAGCGGTTCTTGCGGTCTTCGATGATCGCAATTTCCTTCTTGTCTTCCTCAAGATATTTCAGTGTCAGTTCGTAGATGGCCTTTTCGACATCCACGTAAACACAGCAGACATTATCCGCGTTGACCCGGTTGCCGATGACGACAATCGGAATATTGTACTTGGACAGTTCTTCCATCTCCGAAATCATCAGTTTGTCATTGTACAAGATAACACCGTCCACACGCGATTTGATGATATCCTCAATGATATCGCCGATCTCGGTAATGCCCTCGGTGATCGTATGAAGCATGATGTTGTAGTTGTAAATCTTCGCCACATCGATGAGACCGTTGATGATCTGCCCCGTGTAGGTAAAACTGGCTTCCGGTACTACCAGGCCGATGGTTGTGGTTTTCTGCAGGGCAAGTCCCTGGGCAATCGCATTCGGCTTGTATCCGAGCTTTTCGATTGCGGCTTCCACCCGTTCTCTGGTCGGTTCCTTGACTACATTACTGCCATTGATCACGCGAGAAACAGTGGCCAGTGAAACACCGGCTTCTTTAGCTACATCGTAAATCGTAACTCTTTTCATAACTGTCCCCTTTCCGCGTTATAGATTACTGGTCTTTTTTCAGCAGGTTCTTAATTGCTTCTGTGCCCTTGTCGGCCAGTTCCCTGACATTCTCACGGGCCTTGTCGAGTGTCTCTGCCACTTCCGGCCGGCTCATGAATTCATTGACGGACTCCTTGACTGCCTTGGCACCTTCCTTGACGGATTCGGAAGCCTTGTTGAAGTTCTGCTGCAGGGCTTCTTTCTTTTCGTCTGTCAGGACATTGTCAACTGCCTTTCTGGCTTCCGCACCGACTTTTTTGGCCTTCTCGCCGGCATCGCTCAGATTTCTCTGCACACCCGGATCGCTGCGCAGGTCTTCAATCTTATCCCGGGCAACATCAATGGCCTTGATGGCATTGGCGCGCAGGAATTCGATCGTCTTGGCAATCTCCGGATTGTCATTGATGGCATTGGCTGCCTTTTCCTTGATGCCGTTGAAGGATGTCTCGGCTGTTTCCTTGATCTCCTCGATCTTTTCCTTCTGCTCATCCGTGAGCTTGAAGTCCGGAATATTCAGTTCCTTTTCATCTTCATCCTTGGCGGCATTGAGTTCCTGGATCTTGCGGCGCAGGTTCTCAACGGTCTTCTCGATGGCCTCGATCGGCTCATCCTCTTCCGTCAGGTCATGGAATTCCGTCTTGATCTCATCGACCTTGTCCGCGGCGGCATCCTTGATCTCATCCGCTGCGTCCTTCAGGTCTTCAACGGTTTCCTTTACTTCTTCGACTGTCTCATCGGCAGTTTCCTTCAGTTCATCTTTCAGGTTCTTATCGTCACACATTTTCTCCGTCCTCCTTTACATGGTTGTCTTCTGTCTGCGGATATGTGTCCACAATGACGGTACCGGCATCAGCCGGCTGCCGCATTTCCTGTACTTTCACCTTCAGTGTATCGAGATTCTCACTGGCATAGGCCGCCGCCTTAGAGATGCTGTCAACGGTCTTGTCCCGGGCATCATCGATGGTATGGCTCAGCTTCACCACCGTATCCAGCGGGGCCTGTACCTTTTCAATACTCTGGTTTGCCAGCTTGATGGTCGGATCGATGGAAGCGACCGTCAGGGTCAGCTGATCGATCAGTTTCCATACCTTCTTCAGCAGAATACAAAGAAAAATCAGAGCAACCGCGCCCAAAATAGGCAGGAACTGCTCTGATACGTTTTTTAAGGCAATAATCAGTTCATCCATAAAAGGGCCTCTCTCTTTCATGGACATTATAAGGGAATATGAAACAGTTTTCAAGAATTATGAGAGCGCTTTACAAGATTGGCCAACCAGTAAATATCCTTGCTCGACATGAACAGGAATACCGCCGGTTTTTCCTTGGAAAGCACAGCTGCCCCGGCTTCATCCTCACTCAGAATGACCGACTCCGGCAGACGCTCCTGCAGGTATGTGATATCGATATTGGTACCGTCCTGCTTGTCGTCAATGCTGGTGAAGTCACAGAGGTAGATCCGGTCAGCCTTCTTGAGGGCTTTTGCGAAGTCATCTGCGAAGTACTTCACGCGGGATGCCCGGTGCGGCTTGAAGATGGCAACCAGCTTGCGGTCCGGCCATCTCTTGCGGGCTGCGTCAATGACCACGCCCACTTCTGTCGGATGATGCGCATAGTCATCGACATAGATATCCTCACCGTCGGTTTCAATGACGAATCTGCGCTTGACGCCGGTAAAGCGGGACAGGCCGCGCTCGATCTGTTCGGCCGTCATGCCTTCCAGAATACCGACACCGATCGTGCCGAGGGAGTTCAGCAGCAGATGATGGCCGACAAACGGCAGCGAGAAGTGACCGAAGAGTTCCTTCTTGAACAGGACATCGAAGTCCATGCCGTCGCTTCTTTCATCCACGTTGACTGCCTGGATGTCATCATTGTCTTCCAGACCGTACCAGTAATGCGGCACATCCGGATTCAGCTTCAGCATTCTGGCTTCTTCATCCTCGCCGAAGATGACCATGCCCTTGGTGACGTTCATGGAGAACTGTTCATAGGCACTGCGGTAATCAGCCTTGTCCTTAAAGTAGTCGACATGGTCGATATCTACATTGGTCACAATGGCATATTCCGGATGGTACGCCAGGAAATGACGGCGGAATTCATCCGCTTCCAGGGCAAAGTACACGGTATCCTTGGTGATATGTCCTTCGCCGTCACCGATCAGCCAGCCGGTTTCTCCGGCTTCCGGAAGCATGTACGAGACCATGCCGGTGGTGGTGGACTTGCCATGGCTGCCGGCACAGGCAACTGTCTTATAGGGTTTCAGAAATTCACCGACGAATTCATGATAACGCGCACAGACACAGGTCTTGTTGGCCCGGGCTGCCTGTACTTCCGGGAAGTCTTCCAGGAAGGCATTGCCGATAATGACATGCATGCCGTCCTTGATGTTTTCCGGATTGAAATCATAAATCGGAATGTTCCGCTTGTGCAGTTCC
>JAFWEA010000230.1 GCA_017543005.1 Solobacterium sp.
CAAGGACCCGTCCGAGGACACCTCGAACGGCCCTGTCACAACGCCGGATGAGCTCACGGATGCCGAGAAGGAACTGCTGATGATCCAGGGCTGCATTGAAGATTACAATAACGATCTCATCGCCGAACGGGAAGAGTATTATCAGATGGTGATCCCGCCCATGCCGCTGGAACTGGATCAGCTGCCGGCCGTCAATTCCCTCAATGACCTGAAGCCGGAAGCGATCGACAGCGAACAGTCCAATATCACCTATGCCGGTTCGATCCGGGCCGGTGACCGGTATGATATCCTGTTCATTATTTATAAACCGTCCGTCAACGGCTTCTGGCTCCACGGCGACATCGAATTCCGGGTCAATCCGGATGATATCACTGTCAATGACCCGCAGTTCGCCGACAGCCGGGCTGCCCTGAGCCCTCTGCTGAATGGTGCCGATGACATCCTGAACCGGCTTTACGGCATTGATGTTTCCTTTGATGAATCCACCGAGGACGAAAACGGCTACTGCCTGTGCACCGATGGTGCCTACCCCACTATTGACAGCCTGAAAGCCGCTGCCGAAAGCATCTATACAAAAGAATTCCTTGAAACCGCTTACTATCCTTCGGCTTTTGAAGGAGAGTTCCCGGTATACAAGGAAGAAAACGGCCGTCTCTATGTGCTGCCCAGTGAGCTGGTACGCCGCGAAGGCCTGACCTATCATCCGGAATACATCATCGCCGCCCAAGAAAACGGCGATGAACTGTGGATTGACCTGCTGGCTTCACAGTATGGTCAGCTGCAGCCGGTGGTCTACCGCCTCGTCCTGAAACAGACGGAAGCCGGATACCGCCTCCCCGCGGCTCTCTGACCGGCTCCGTACACTTCCCGGAAACTGTGATATACTGAAAGTAATAAGGACAGTGAAAGTGTCCGGGAGACAGATCATGCCAGATAATGAGAGCACCTACGAGCATAAGCTTCGGTATAATAATGCCTATAACCGCGCCAAATACCGTTCCTTCTCCATCCGCTTCGACAAGGAGAAAGAGAAGAAAATCATCCGCTGGCTGGAGAAACAGCCAAGTCTCAAAGCTTATGTTCTGGGACTGATCGAAGCCGATATGGCTGCCGCAAAGAAAAAGAAATAACAGAAAAAGGGCTGACATGCCCTTTTTCATTCTCTCCTGTAAAAAGATAATTATCTGCTCTGGTGCACAACCACCTGCGGAAACGGGATCTCCACCCCGTAATCGTCAAACAGCACCCGGACATCCCGGTTCAGCTGCCGCTGGGCCCGGAAGACATTGGCTTCCTCCACCCAGGCGACAATCCGCAGTTCCACGCCGCTGTCGCCCAGGTTCTGCACGCCCAGCAGATACGGCGCCTCCAGATACAGATCCCTGTGGGGTTCATACATCTCCGGCAGTTTTTCGGCCAGCAGCCTCTCGAGCTTCCGCAGATCCGTATCATAGGAAACCGATACCGTGCAGATCGCCATGGACCGGTTCCGGGAACGGTTCTGGAAGTTGCGGATATCCGAGTTGTTGACAACCTTCAGGTTCCCGCCGGCATCCTCCAGGGTTGTGGTCCGGACCCCGATGCTGCGGACCGTACCGCGGAAGTCATCCAGAATGATGATGTCACCGACCTGATACTGCCGTTCAAAGATGATGAACATGCCGGTGATGATGTCTTCAATCAGGCTCTGGGC
>JAFWEA010000002.1 GCA_017543005.1 Solobacterium sp.
ATGTGCGGCTTCTTGGAGTTGTCGATATCGCTCTTCAGGAATTCGATCGCATATGTGGCAGCTCCGGCAGCACCCTTGACCAGGACGTCTTCGTCAATGTCGAAGTACTGGTTGTGGTGAGCAGCCCCGACACCCTTGTCCGGATTCTTCATGCCGATGAAGGCAAAGACACCCGGCCACTGGCGGATGTATTCGGAATAGCTTTCGGAAGCCATCCACGGTTCTGCATAGTCGATGACAGCATCGCCCATTTCTTCTCTGAGGACCTTTCTGGCGAACTGGGCGCATTCCGGATCATTGACAACCGCAAAGCCCGGCAGAGCATAGCTGTTGAAGGTGACATCGCAGTTGTAGGCAGCTGCGGTGTTTTCGATCAGTTTCTTGAATTCTTCGTAGAAGACCATGGCTGCGCCTTCGCGGTCATAGAAGCGGATGGAACCGGCGAACCGGCAGTCATCCGGAATGACGTTCCAGGTCTTGCCGCCTTCGAATCTGCCGATGGAGCAGGTCAGCGGTGTATACGGATCGATCCGGCGCATGCGGATGCCTTCCATGCCCTGGTAAATGGCTGCGAACGCATCCAGCGGGGACAGGGACTGGTCAGGTCTGGAACCGTGACCGCCGCGGCCGTGCAGGGTAACATCGAACATGATGTTGCCGGCCATCATATTGGTATCGTTGACAGCAACCTTGCCGGTTTCCAGCGTGGAGAGCAGATGAATGCCCCAGCAGCTGTCGATATCCTTGGAGATGCCTTCCTTTTCCATGTAAGCGAAGATGTACTTGACGTTGCCGGTCATTTCCTCGCCGCGCTCGAAGACGACATAGACAGTACCTTCGATGTCATCCTTTCTGTCCAGCAGCACCTTGACGGCGCCCAGCAGCATCGCCATATGGCCGTCATGGCCGCAGGCATGCATGACACCGGCGTTCTCGGATTTGACAACCCGGATTGCCCCGTTGAGGACTGTGTCGGATTCCTGTACCGGCAGGGCATCGATATCGGCTCTCAGCAGAACCTTTCTGCCCTTGTCCTTTTCAGCCGGTCCCTTGATGGTGGCCAGGATGCCGCCATGCGGGATGATGACATGTTCGACACCCATCTTCGTCAGTTCTTCGGAAAGTTTTTCCACAGTTCCGTCTTCATGATCGGAAAGCTCCGGATGGGCATGGAAATAACGGCGCATGGAGATAATATAATCTTCATACTTCTTTGCCAGTTCAAAATTAGTCATAATTATTCTCCCTTTCGTTAATTTAAGATTACCACAGAATAATGGTGAAAGGATAACGCTTACATTCACAGATTTATTTTCTGTGAAACCGGATTAATCTGCTTGAGAGCACAGGTTAATTTCAATTAATATATAGTCAGAAAAGCAAAATGCTCTGAAGAGCAGACAAGGAGGTCAAGAATGACAGACGGAAGAAAGTATATTCCCATGGCCGAAAGAACCGGCAATGAATCCATCGTTTATTTCACCCGTGATCTTTCCCCGCAGGGTATCATGAAGGCCTATGAGAAGGTCAATGCCAACATGACCGGCAAGGTTGCCGTCAAGCTGCACACCGGTGAGCCGCACGGACCGAATATCGTTCCGCCGGCCTGGGTAAAGGAAGTTCTGGCGAATGAGCCGACCCTGAAGGATGCCACGATTGTTGAAACCAACACCTTCTATACAGGTGACCGCTACACGACGGAACAGCACCGCAAAACACTGGAGGTCAACGGCTGGACGGAGTTCTGCGATGTTGACATCATGGATGAGGAAGGCACTGTGGATCTGCCGGTCAAAGGCGGCAAATGGTTCGATCATATGACGCACGGCTCCCACATGACAAACTATGATTCCCTGTTTGCCCTGACGCACTTCAAGGGACATACCATGGGCGGTTTCGGCGGTGCCAACAAGAATATCGGCATCGGCTGTGCCGACGGCCGGATCGGCAAGGGTATGATCCATGCCAAGGACGGCAATGACTGGGGTGTTGTCGAAGAAGAACTGATGGAAAAGATTACCGAATCCACCAAGGCGACAATTGATTTCTTCGGCAAAAACGTCACCTATGTCAACGTCATGCGGAACATGTCCGTATCGTGTGACTGCGAAGGTGTTGCGGCAGCGCCGGTTGTCACCCCGAACGTCGGTATCCTGGCTTCCACGGATATCTGCGCCATCGATACTGCCTGCGTTGATCTGATCTACGCCATGTGTGAGGAAGACCACCACGATCTGGTCGAACGGATCGAAACAAGACATGGCCACAGACAGCTGTCCTACATGCATGAAATCGGCATGGGCAACAGCAGGTATATTCTGATCGATCTGGACAATGACGAAGTCAGAATTACCCCGAAGGATGCCGTTGCCGGCGTCAAGCCGTTCAAGCTGATCAAGTAATCATCCACACATGCAGAAGAGCCCGTCCGGGCTCTTCTTTTTTATGTGCTTTTTTACCACTGGCGCAGGGCTGCCTGCAGTCTTCTGTCGATATCGACCCGGGTCCGGCGGCATTCTTTCGGATACTGTCTGGCCGCCTTGAACATGAGTCTTACAAACAGACCGGAGCCGGCCGGCAGGATCATCCTGAGCATGCTTTCGGGAAAGACGAAATGCGTGCCGTGCTTATAGAGCCAGGCTTCGGCCGTGCAGTAATGCGGCTTCACTTTTAACCGTTCGGTCATCCGTCTGATATAGCGGCAGGTATCCCAGAGAACATCATCCTCGGCCCCGATGAAGATGATCTTGCCATGGATGTTCTCCACCCTGATCTTCTCTTCTTCCCGGACAGGATGACGCCGTTCGGACTCATCAAACATCTTCCGGGAGGCGGTAAAATCACCGCCGGCTTTGGCTTCTTCCCTGATCCGCTGCCAGTATTCCGGATGCCGGTAAGCATAGGGCAGATACGGCAGCTGTTTTCCCTGCCAGGTCACGCTGGATTCATTGTCACCCGGCCGCTCCGTCGCCCCGTCCAGACCATCCCGGTAGAAAGCTTCCATGACAAAGTCCGGCGGGGACATGGCAATGGTCAGCGTGATCTCCGGATAGTATGAGGCGGCCAGCAGCGCCATCATGCCGGTGGTCGAGGCCCCGGCAATGCCGAACTTTGTACACCCCTGTTCCTTCAGGAAAGCCAGGGCAGCCCCGAACCGTTCCAGCGGATAGCTGTGATGTCCGTAGTCCTTCTTGTCCGGGGACATGGCCATGACATGGCAGCCCTGCCGGTTCAGCCACTTTGCCCCGCTTGAGGCCATCAGGTCATCCGAGGAGTCACCCAGCATCACGATCATGCCTTTTTCTGTTTTCGTTTCTGCCGGATACCAGGCCCTGTAGAAGCCGTCTTTTTCCGGTGTGAATATTCTTGTCGGTTTCATATCATTTCTTCCTCTGTATGTAGCCGCAGTCACAGTACGGCCCGCCCTCAGCCAGGGTGTATTTCCGCACAAAGTCGGTCACCCCGCCGGCCTCTGCCATGGTGTAGTCCAGCCGGCACATCGCCGGGATCAGCTCAGACAGTCCCAGTTCCGTCATCAGATGACAGATCCCGCAGGCTGTAAAGCGGGCTTCATAGCCGGTGCCGTCGGGATAGGGCAGAAACTCCATGTTCCAGGAATACGGATTCCGGTCGGCAGCCCGCAGGGCAGCCGTTTTCCGCATGCCGGCAAGATCCTTCGGTGTATATTTGTTTTTCCCGCTGAGCTGACAGAACAGCACCATCGGCCCGGTCATCATCGCCGCCTTGTAGTATGCCGTCGCCTGTTCCACCGTCGGCCGCTCCGGCAGACTGAGCAGAAAGCCGCACAGCATCGCGCAGCTGACGATATTCATCTTGAACCGGTCATCGGTTTCAAATTCCGGCAGGTGCTCAATGATCTGCCGGTACTTCCGCTTTGCCCGGCCGCTGATGACAGCCGCCTCTTTTTCCGGTATCTTCAGCACACCGGTCAGCTGTTTCCGGAATGATCTGCCGAAGAGGGCCCACATGCCGGCCGGCATCCCGCTGTATTTCATGACTGTTTCCTCCTGTTTCCTGCGGCAACGGCAGTCAGATCATCCGCCAGTTCTTCCGCATGGGCTGCGGCATATTCGCCATGGCCCATGCCGGCCAGCTCGCGGAATACCACTCCCGGTATATGCTTGCGCACATAGGCGATGTCCGGCTTCCGTTCCTTCTTTTCCCTGGCGCCGTACCAGTATTCGATCTTTGTCTCAATGTCGGGAAAGACATCAGGCATGGCATAGTTGTCGGTGGAATCATAGACATTCCGGATGGATCGCATGGTCATATGCTGCAGCACTTGCCACATCCGATCCGCCGAGCTCCCGTAGCGGGCCCTGGGAAAGGCACTCTCGAGCGCCGCCCGGCTGTATTTGCCAAGGGCCGTCATCAGGACATCCCTGGCCAGGATGAACCGCGTGCAGATCCTGGGAAGCTCATATGGGGCAATGCCGGCATCGATAACCGCATGGCGGATCCGCAGCCGGTTGTCCGCCAGCATGCGGATGACAAAGCCGCCGCCCATCGACAGGCCGTACAGCAGTTCGATCTCTTCTGCCCCGCGGCGGATCAGTTCTTCTTCCAGTTTCGCAGCGATGGCTTCCAGTGATGTGAACTCTTCTCCCGTTGTCAGGTCATGGCCAGGGATGGCCGGCACATAGACGTGGAATGACTCCTGCAGAAGGACAATGGTTTTCTCAAACATGTCCCAGGACATGCAGGCCCCGTGGATCAAGACCAGATTCCGGACATGTCCGCAGCCGAATTCATGGATGTTCATCGTTATTCCCTGTACTGCCATTATAGCGCAATAAGTTAGATAAAACTAACATATTGTCATGAGAAAAGCATCCCCGCAGGAATGCTTTACTTCAGACGTCCGTATTCCTCACCCATGTTGAGATGTTCATGGGCTTCGGCTGTCATTTCGAAGCCGGCATCTTTGCTGAAGATCATGATGATGTCACTGCCGCCGAACAGGAAACAGCCCATCGGATCTCCCTTTCTGACCACCGCGCCCGGCACCACCGTATCCTCAAAGTTAACCGAGGACACCTGGCACATGCCGACCGGGATGATCGCGCACAGCTGGCCGGTGACGGTCTCCATGATGATGACCCCGCGGGTCTCAATGGACTGCCAGCCGACCACATCGGAATGATATTCCTTGTACCGGTTGAGCTTCTTTTCCCAGACAATGACCCCGCCCGGTCCGTTGGAAGCCGGAATCATATATACTTCTTTGATTGTCCCGCTGATCGGAAAGTGATAGCGGTGATAGTCATTGGTATCCAGGAATGTATGCGTCAGCATCCCGCCGGCAAAGGCATCCCGGTACTGTGTACTGCCCAGCAGGGCCGGCACACTGGTTAAGGTCCCGGTCTTGATCGCAATGCCTTCAATCGGATCTTCCGGGGTGGTGATGATCCGGCTGTTCTCATCGATCTGCCAGAGCCCCTGCGGCCAGGCATCGGCCGGGGCTGTCACAACCCGGTCATCCTCCGGGGCAGCGATCGGCCGCATTGATGGATCCCGCAGCCGCCGGGCAAAGAAATCATTGAATGTTTTCCAGTTCGACGGGTCTTCATAGAGACCGTCTTCCAGATGGAATTCCGGTTCAGTCCGGGCGTATTCATAGGCTGCTTCGTTCCAGGATTCCTCTGTTGTCAGGAACATGCCGAACTCGGCTACCATGCGGTTGAACCAGGTGCGGTACGGCTCATGATACACCAGGGAATTATGGAAATATCCCTTACCTTCCAGTTCTGCCAGCGGCTGGTCAGCAATGTAATAGAAACAGCCCATGCTCTGGTTGACCTTGTCAAAGGGCTTGGTAAACTTCGTTGTCGGATTGATATCCCATGGCAGTGATGTGCAGATTCTGTCAATAAAAGCGTAATAGGATTCCAGATCATGGACCGGGTTGCAGTCAGGATCCGGAATGGTTTCCCAGCCCTGCCGGATGGCTTTTTCCAGTAGGTTTTTGATCTCGGGATTGTGGTTCAGCATATGGATCAGATCCCAGGTAATGCCGATATGTTCACCGGTTCTGGTCAGGTCGGTGGAAAGACCGCTGACCGGCTTCTGCATCAGATGATTATTCATGCCTGCGCCTCCAACACTTCTTATGTTTTCAGTATACCGTATTCAATATCGGTTTTATCAGCAGTTGAATTGATCGAAAGAAAAAAAAGGCATGCCTTCCGTTTCCGAAAGCCACGCCTTATGTTCTGATTCTGTTTTACTGGGCCAGGAAGGATGTCTTCGGCGGCTCGACCTTGATGGTGAAGTCGAAGTCTTCCAGCCGCAGTTCTTCCATGGAATCTTCCGGATGGGCCACCAGGCGCTTGGACTGGGTCAGGATGGCATCTTCGACGACATTTCTTGCCAGTCTGCCGTTGCCGGCCTCAGCCGCATTGATGGCCTGCACTTCATCGAAGTAGTCCTTCAGTTTCGGCTGGGCCTCTTCGGTAATGACATAGCCCTTGCCCTTGGCCTGCAGGACGGCAATCTTCAGCAGTTCATCACCGGTATAGTCCGGGAAGTGAATGATATTCGGGAATCTCGACTTCAGACCGGAGTTGCTTTCGAGGAAGCCGGCCATTTCGCGCTGATAGCCGGCGAGAATGACAATCAGGTCATCCCGGTTGTCTTCCATGGCCTTGACGATCGTATCGATGCACTCCAGACCGAAGGAGTCATCCTTGCCACGGTAGAGCGAATAAGCTTCGTCGATGAACAGGACACCGCCCATGGCCGACTTGATGACGTTCATGGTCAGCGGGGCTGTCTGGCCGACATACTGCGCAACCAGGTCGGCTCTGGTGACTTCCACCAGCTGGCCGTTGCTCAGGGCGCCGATCGCCTTCATATAGCGGGACAGCAGCCGGGCAATCGTCGTCTTGCCGGTACCCGGGTTGCCGGTAAAGATCATGTGCTTGGAGACATCGGATACCTTCATGCCCTGCTGCTTGCGGATCTGCTGCATCTGGATGTGGCTCTGCAGGGAGTAGATGTAATCCTTGACCATCTGCAGGCCGACGATCTCGTCGAGTTCCTTGTTGATCTGCTCGATTTCCCCGGCACTGGTCTTGGAACGGACCAGGGTGATGGTCTCATCCTTGACGTGCGCTACCGGGACATTGTTTTCCACGGTGATCAGGGCATCTGTCTCGGCGAAGAGGTTCTGCCGCAGGACAGCCTCACTGAGGCCGATATAGAAGTTATTGAAGATCTCCGCAATGGCATCGGAGCCGTTTGTCTTGTCGAAATGCTCGGCGATCCAGGTGATGACAGCCGGGTCCATGTTGACCTTCAGCTGCAGTTTTTCATCAGCCCGGGCGGCGAGTTCATCGCGCTTCAGCCCGCACATTTCCTGCACGGCATCCGCATCCAGGGCCCGGAAGGTCACGATGTCCAGCACGTGGTACAGGAAGTCCGCACCGAAGGCATTCTGCACAGCCGATGTGCCCTTGGTGGTGATGAAGACAAGATACTTGCCTTCGGCACTCAGGGAATCGACCGCATCCTTGACCAGGCCGGTCTGGTTTTCCACCAGCACGCCCTTGTTGAGGACATAACGCTTGCTCAGGGTCACCTTGCCGGTATTGACCAGCGAGTCGACCATGCGCAGGAAAGCCGGGAAACCGACTTCAAAATTCTCAAAGCAGATGACCGAGCCCTTGCCCTGCAGATCCTTGTACAGATCCTGCAGGAAGATGGCTTCCTGGGCCCCGCTCTGATAGAGACTCATATCGATGGTATAGACTTCATCACTCAGGAACAGCTGCCGCTCATACATGCTGCGGGCAACTGCAGCGATGCTGGCATGACGGCCGCTGCCCTTGGGTCCGGTCACGAGGATGACATTTCTGGCCCGGCCCGGGGTTTCACCCATGACATAAGGCCGCCGGAAGGAAGTGGTCAGCTGAGCCAGGGCATCGTCATTGCCGACGATCCGGCCCTTGACATCTTCCAGAATCTCCGCGAATTCCCGCCCCGAATCCATCGGCTTGCGGGTCTGCACCTCTTCCACGTTAATCCCGTAGTCATCGGCGATCTCCTGCTGGAAGCGTTCCATATCCGCGTTGCTGAGGCCGCTTTCCTTCGTCATCTGCTCGAGTTCCTTCTGGTTCCCCTCCAGTACCTTGCGCAGTGACAGCAGGGCATCATCCGCCCGGCTGAGCAGGTCCTTGGACGCATTGACCGTGCCGAAATTCACTTCGGTTTCCTGCCCGGGCTTTTCCGTCCCGGTTGTCAGTACAACCTCATTGCCTTCTTTGGAAATCACCGTGTTGCGCTTCCGGTTCATCAGTTCGCGCATCAGGCGTTCTTTTTCTTCTTCACGTCTTCTGTCGTTCATGGTCCCTCCTGTTATTTCTTATTGCCGGCTTCTTCCATGGAGGCCATGGCATGGGCAGCCATGGTCCCGTCCCCGGCCAGACCGTCTTTCTGCAGGACGGCTTCCAGAGTGGACATATCGGCTGTCAGGTTGATGAAATCACTGTCGGACATATCCGCAATCAGCTGCTGCATCGCCTGGTTGACCAGCCCGATGGTCTTCTTCAGATTGCTGACCGTTGCCTCATAGTTGGGATCCGATCTGACATTCTGGAGGTTGGCATACTGGTTCAGAATCCGTACCTGGATCGGCAGGTAGTACTGGTACAGCTTGTCCAGCTTGCCCTTGCTGTCCGGGAATTTCTGTTCCATCGTCTCAATCTGCTTCAGCAGCGCACTGCTTTCGTACAGACCGTTGGAAATCTCCTCATCCGGGATATCATCGTTCAGATCATTGATGACCCGGGCATAGTAGGCAGCCCGTTTCTCCTCCGGCTTTGTTTCCGTTTTCTTGTTGTTCTTCTTGTCTTCCACGATCTCGGCATCCACCACTTCGGCCTTGGCAGCCGTCTGGTCGTTGATGGCCATGGAAAGCAGCGTATCAAACATCTGGTCATACATATCGCCGTACCGGCTTCTGAATTCGGCCAGCGTGCCGATCCGGGAGCCGTCCCGGTAGACATCCAGACTGTACAGTGACTTGTAGGTTTCTTCCCGCAGGACAAGGTCGATATTGTTCGGCATGTCCAGCTGTTTCCGGGTCCGGAAATACTTCCGCAGATACACATTGATGCGGGCCAGGTCCGCCCGGGACTGGCTGTTGGCGGTATAATCCGCCGATGTCTGGGTCCGGCGGCGGTTATAGGTTGTCCGGCGGCGGTTCATCTGCTGCTGCTTGCTTGACTGCACCGCTTTCATCATCATCCAGGACGTCAGTCCGAGGATCAGAAACAGCGGAAAAATGCTTCCCGTGCCAAACACGAAGAAAATCAGGAACAGCAGCCATAATCCGTCAAAAGATGATCTTCTTCTCATTGATATCTCCCTTTCATGCGAAATTGATTATAACATGTTTCAACCATGCATAAATCAATCGAGTCTTTATTTTAAATAATCATAACTGAAAAGAGATTATAAAAACACCCGTCCGTTTTCAGACAGGTGTTGCTGTGCAGATCATTGGCTGACGAAATCAGAATTCAGCTGCTTCTTCCGCCGGTGTTTCAGCAAATTCTTCTTCCGGTTCCGGTCCGGTTGTCCGCCACATTTCGCTGTAGCTCATGAACAGGATATCATCGGCGTTGAGCTTTGCCTGATTTCTCTGTTTCTTGACATTGCCTTCATGAACACTGTTCAGGATGTTCTTGTTGACCATGTACTGGACATACAGAACCTTCTTGAGCAGGAACCAGTTGACAACATACCGGTAGATGGCTGCGGTTCTGTCTTCCATTGCGGCCAGGGCTGCCGGTGCTTCCGCCTTCAGTTCGCCGGCTGCCTTGACAGCCAGGTCCTTGAGTTCGTCATAGTTCCGGTAGAAATCATGATCAATGCTTCTCTGCAGGGCGCCGGCCTTCATCGTGAAGAGCTTGGCATAAGCCCCGACGATCTTGTCGGCCCGGTCGGATGTCACTGCCACGATTTCATTCTTGCAGTCAATGAACGGACTGCCCGGTTCGGTCATGCAGTAATAAAGTCCTTTTGCGTAGATGAAACTGTATGTACTGTATGGTACAACGAGCAGGGCCCTGTCCTCACCGTCTTTTGCTGTATACAGAATGTACGGATAGGTCAGCACTTTGCCATTGAGTTTGAAAATGTCCTTATAGCGGATGATCTGATTGCTGATTGCATCTTTGTTGATCTCGCTCTTCAGGCCGACACAGATTTTGACATCTGCGTCCTGAGAAAGTATTTCGGTGAAAGCTTCCCGCAGAACCGGAGCCAGTTCCGGGTCAGCCCCCATGTAGTCTTCGAGGTATCCGTTGAATTCGCAGTCCTCTCCGTTTTTACGACTGTCGAGCTGTAGGTCAAGAATGTTGCAAATAGCCATGTTGCCCTCCGTGATACGTGATTGCAATGTATCGGAATAATTATATATATAATTCCGCAAATTTCCACTCGGTAATTCATGTAAAAGTGTCTGAAAATGGCTGTTTACAGGGCTTTGCGGGCATTTTGGCATGCTGGTGGGAGACAATTGCCGCACCCGGCCCCCACCCTGCCCATGATTTTTATATATTTGCAATATTATAGTATTTCACCATTCCGCGGCATCTGTTTGCTGTTCAGTGTACGCGCAGCCGGAAAATCGCCTGCATGAGCGGTGGTTCATTCCGGGCCGTGACACAGAAAAAAGACCGGACATGTGTCCGGTCCCTGTAATTCACTCAGGCTGTTTTCAGTCGAGATCTTCGCCGTAGAGTTCCTTCAGTTCGGCTCTCATGCCGCCCTTGACCAGGATTTCCTTGAAGGTCATGTGCGGCTTCTTCGAATTGTCGATGTCGCTCTTCAGGAATTCGATGGCATAGGTTGCCGCGCCGGCAGCGCCCTTGACGAGCACATCTTCATCGATGTCGAAGTATCTGTTATGGTGGGCAGCCCCGACGCCCTTTTCATCATTCTTCATGCCGATGAAGGCGAAGACACCCGGCCACTGCAGCAGGTATCTGGAGAAGCTTTCCGAAGCCATCCACGGCTCGGCGTTGTCAATGACACAGTCTCCCAGTTCTTCCTTCAGGACCTTGCGGGCAAACTGCGCGCATTCCGGATCGTTGACCACGGCATAGCCCGGCATGGCGAAACGGTTGTATCTGACGGTGCAGTCATAGGCATCGGCTGTATCTTCAATGAGTTTCTTGAAGGCATTGTAGAAGACCATGCCGGCGCCGTCACGGTCGAAGGTCCGCATGGTGCCGCCGAAGGTGCACTCATCCGGGATG
>JAFWEA010000231.1 GCA_017543005.1 Solobacterium sp.
TACCTGGGGTGTCGGCTCGGTCGGCTACTGCACCGGCGGAAATAAAAACGCCCTGTATGCGGACGTGATCAGCGGCGTGGAAGCGGCAGCGGAAAACGATATGTATGCCATCATTGACTGGCATGTGCTCGAGGAGGGTGACCCGAATCGGTACATTGATGAGGCGGTGGCCTTCTTTGATCAGGTTTCAAAGGACTGCGCAGAGTATGACCATGTCCTGTATGAGATCTGCAATGAACCGAACAAGACCGACTGGGCTTCCGTGAAACAGTATGCGGAAACGGTCATTCCGGTCATCCGGAACAATGATCCGGATGCGGTGATCATCGTCGGCACCACCGACTGGTCAAAGGACGTGCACCTGGCGGCGGATGACCCGCTGGAATATGACAATCTGCTGTATACCTTCCATTTCTATTCCGCCAGCCATGGCCAGACCTACCGGGACCAGGTGCAGTATGCCCTGGACAAAGGCCTGCCGGTCATGGTGACGGAGTTTGGCATCTGCGCTTCTTCCGGCGGCTTCCCATTGGATATCGAAGAGGCAGACAGGTGGATCGACTTTCTGGAAGAAAGAAAAGTCAGCTGGGTCATGTGGAATTTCTCCAAGACCGGGGAAGCCTGTGCCTCCCTGCGCGCTGACTGTCTTAAGACAAAAGAGTATGTCCGGGATGATTTCTCGGCCACGGGACAGTGGCTGATCGATACGATCGCGGCCCGGAAGTGACTATTTTTTGTACGGGCGGATCGCAATCCCCCGGCTGTTCAGATAATGGACAAGATGATATTTATCGACCTGATAAGGCACAATGGTGTCGATGATCCGGCCGTCTTTCGTGCGGATTTCCAGCTGATGATCTGCGTTCCAGACAAAATCGACTTCGTCATAACGGAAGTATTTCGTCCGGCCGAAGTATTTGCGGATGGTGAGGAATTCTTCGGCAAAGATGGTTCTGTGCCGGAAGGCGTCGATCAGGAAGATGATGCCGGGCACCAGCGGCCAGGCCGTCGAAATGAGTTCTTCTGCGGGAAAACCCTGAAACAGTGCGTACAGGGTGGGGATCAGTCCGCCCAGCAGACAGCCGGCGGCCAGCAGATAACCGCCGAAATCCTTTTCGTGAATGACAATATCCCGGTGGACCGGTTCCGTAATCGGCCGGAAGGCAATGGACCGCTTGGACAGTTCCTCGAGTGACTGTTCTTCGGTCTCGTCCGGCAACCAGTATTCTTCTTCGGGCTGTTTCTGTTCCTGTGTCTGAGTCTGCAGCATGGCATCATCATAGCACAGCGGCCCTGCAGGCATACAAAAAGCGATTCATGAGAGAATCGCTTTGTGACATTTACATGATTTTTGTCCCGGGCTTGAGGCCGTTGACTTCAACGACGGCATAGTTTTCGTTTTCCTTGCCGGCCAACAGCATGCCCTGGGAGACATAGCCGCGCAGTTCCGCCGGCTTCAGGTTGGTGACGACAACGATGGACTTGCCGATCATCTGGCCCGGGGTATAGCTGCTTGCCAGACCTGAAACGATCTGCCGCGGCGTACCTTCACCGCAGTCAACCTTCAGGATCAGCAGCTTGTCGGCATCCGGATGTTTTTCACAGGCGACAACCTTGCCGACCTTCAGATCCATCTTGCTGAAATCATCCATGGTGATTTCGGCTTTTTTCTCAGCGGCCTTCTTGGCGGCTGCGGTAATGCGTTCCTGGATCACAGCGATCTTTTCCATGACGTCCTTTTCATTCAGACGGGCGAACAGGATCTCCGGTGTATCGGTGACGTTGATATCGGTTTCCAGCAGGCCGAAGGACTGGATGGAATCATAGTCGCAGTGCTTTGTGTTCAGCTGGGCAAAGATCTTTCCGGCTGTTTCCGGCAGGTAGGCACTCAGCAGGACAGCGCCGGTGCGGATGCTTTCCAGCAGGTTGTACAGAACAGTGGCCAGACGCGGTGTCTTTTCCGGATCCTTGGCCAGGGCCCACGGCATGGTCTCGTCAATGTACTTGTTGAGCCGGCTGAACAGCTACATGATGTCTTCCAGCGCGTCGGCGACCCGCAGTTCTTCCATCTTCGCTTCGA
>JAFWEA010000232.1 GCA_017543005.1 Solobacterium sp.
ATCCTCCAGGGTTGTGGTCCGGACCCCGATGCTGCGGACCGTACCGCGGAAGTCATCCAGAATGATGATGTCACCGACCTGATACTGCCGTTCAAAGATGATGAACATGCCGGTGATGATGTCTTCAATCAGGCTCTGGGCCCCGAAGCCGATGATCAGCCCGATAATGCCGGCCCCGGCCAGTACTGCTGTCGTATTGACTCCGAGGATGCTCAGGCCCCAGATAAAGGCGAAGATCACCGCCAGATAGCGGAACATCCCGGTTAACAGCATCCCGATGGTGGCCGCATGATCATCCCGGCTGGAATAGATCCCCAGAATAATCTTCAGGATCGTATAGATCAGCCAGACAACCGCCAGGGCCAGGATCAGTGTCGCAATATGCGCCATGGTAATCCGGCCGCTGCGCTCGATCAGAAAATGCTCAGCCCGCAGATCCTGCAGCTTCGCAACGGTTTCCGCCGAAAGCGGCAGCCACTGCGGATGCGTCAGAGCTATGATCAGCAGGATGGAAATAATAATACCGATGATGTTTGCCATATGTATGTACCCCCCTATTTTTATTTATCTATCTCTTTTTGCTCGGGTTTTATTGATGTATACCAGTCAGATTGACCTTGGCCTGCCATGGGAAATTTGGTTCGTCTTCATACATCAGATAATCAAACACACCCTCAAAATCGTATGTTTCGTCTGCAGCTTCGCCGCTGAGATCATATGTGACCGTCACCAGATCCTTCGCGCCATAGTCAACACTTTCAACGCTGAATGTCGGAGTCACATTTACCAGTGTCCCATCTTTTCTTGTCAGCAGCAGCCAGTTCCCGCTTTCGTACTGATGCGGATGGATCTTCTGACTGTAATTTGGCATCAGATTCCTGAAGATGATTTCTGCAGAAATCGTCAGTGTGTCGCCATCCCATGTATAAGTCGGCATGCCGAGGAAGCCCGGGTTGTACAGATGGAATACTCTAGTGTCCTTTCTGCCGGTTATTCCGTCCGGGAACGTATAGTTAAACCGGATAATAAACTGATCCTGGTTGAAATTGGCACCCGAGGCCGGATGGTGATATTCGAATTCAAGCGGTATGGTTCCGTCGGTGCTCGTCGATGTTCCGTATGTGTAACTGATTTCATTTGAAACAAGTGTATATACATCGGTGCCATCCACCCTGTACAGTCCGGCAGTGCCGCTGGCCCCCGGCTTGTTCAGGTCTTCATTCAAAGTGATCCTGCCGTCAACATACGAGATCGGATCCGCACTGGTACCGAAGAAATTGCTGGCGCCCAGTGCCGTTACGTCCGGAGCGGTATGTGTCTCGGATGAACCGGACTCATTGATCTGCAGCCAGCCGTCTTCCACTGCGACACCAAACAAATCATATGTTCCGGAGCTGACCGTGAAGCTGTCTTCCGTAAGCCCCATCTCATACGTACCGGGTTCGATGCCGGCCGCATACGGATAGGTCATATCGTCAGTCGCATGATAGGTGACGGTAAACAGACTGCTGTCTGCTTCTTCTCCATTTACATAGACGGTATAGGTATAGCCCCTGACAAACTGTTCTTCGCCGGTATACGCATACGTTGCCTGATTGCCGATGATTTCGACAAAAACATCATCTTCCACCGGTTCTTCTGTCGGTCCCGGGGTCGGAGTCTCCGGCGGAACTGTCGTCGGTGTAGGAGTAGGATCAGCCGGCCGCGGGGTCGGCGGGGTAACAGGTACAGTCGTCGGTGTTGGGGCCGGCGGCTTCGGCGGTATATATGGAATCGCTGTCGGACTGGGTGAGGGTTCCGGTTCGACCGTTGGGCTGGCGGTCGATTCCGGTGTCGGCTCAGCTGACGGTACAACAATCACCGGTCCCGGCATCGGTTCCGGTTCAGGCACTTTAAAGAAAGCGGAACACGCAACCAGCGCTCCGGCCAGCATCATTGCCATCCTTGCAAAGTTCAGCCGCTTATGACGTCTTCCGCCTCTGATCGGCTCATACGGTGCCGCAAATTCAGGGTATCTGTTATCGATTTCCTTCATGAGTCAATACGAAATGCAGACCGAATTCACTATTTACGGTCTGATTTAAATTCATTTTACGAAGCATAAAACGAAAAAATTGCCGGTTACCGACAAAAGCCGTGACAAAGCGGAAATCAATCCCTTACGATGAATTTAATCTCATATGCTTTATGTAAAGATATGCGTTTTTCGGAAGTCATGAACACCTACATGGCTCTGCTGAATTTCTCACAGAAAGAACTCGCAGAGCAGTCCGGCATCAGCCGGGCGTCAATCAGCCGCTACTGTTCCGGAATCCGGACCCCTGTGAAAGACAGCGTCCAGATCAGGAAACTGGCGGAAGTTTTTGCCATGCGCGCCGAAACTGCGGGCCTTTCGCTGTCGGAAACTGAGATCCTGAAGGCACTGAACGACACCCTGCAGGTTCCGTCTCATGGTGATTTCCTTCTGTTCCTGGAACATCTGAACCGGCTGCTTCGAATCCTGCCGATCCGCATCAGTGAACTGGCCCGGGCATTGAATTACGATCCGTCCCATATCTCAAAAATCCTGTCCGGTTCCCGCCGGCCAGGCAACCAGGAACGCTTTGTCAGTCAAACAGCAGCTTTCCTGGCCCAGCGGCTTGCCCGCCCGGTTGACCTGGAAACGTTCTGCCGTTTCACCGGCCTTGCGGAAGATGATCTGAGCAGTCCGGAAAAAGCCCGGCAGGTACTGGAAACGTGGTTCTTCACTGAACTGCCGGCATCGGATTCAAAACCGCTGAATCACTTCCTGGAAAAACTGAATGATTTTGACCTGAATCAATACATGCAGGTTCTGCACTTCGATGATATGCCTGCCCCGGCTGACAGAGCCGTACCGCCGGCCGTCAAGCAGTATGCCGGCATCCCGGAAATGATGGCTGCCGAACTGGATTTCATCGCTCTGACCCTGCAGTCACCGGCCATGGATGACTGTATCCTCTACAGTGACATGTCGATGAAGGAGATGGCTGCGGATCCTGTCTTCCCGAAACAGTGGATCCTGGGCATGGCGATGCTGCTGA
>JAFWEA010000016.1 GCA_017543005.1 Solobacterium sp.
GATCATGCGGATGCTGGAAGCGGGCATGGCAGCCCCGACCAACGATCACCTGCGCAACTGGGAGTTTGTCCTGCTGCACACGGCCGAAGAGAAGGAAAACGGCCTGAAGGCGGTCCGGGACTGGGCGGAGGAACATGCCGGTCTGCGGCGGGAAGTGCCGGACGCAGCGGCGCAGGTCATGTATGACCATGCCCTGCCGCGGCAGTACACGATGCTCAATGATGCCGACTGGGTGATCCTGCCGTTCTTCAAGTGCTCTGACCAGATCTTTGAGCCGGGCATCATCAACCGCCTGAACCCGTTTGCCTCGATCTGGTGCGTGGTTGAGAATATCCTGCTGGCGGCAGCGGATGCGGGCCTTGGCTGCTCGCTGCGCATCCCGATGGGTGATGAATGGCGCAAAACCGCGGCCCAGGTCAACGCCCCGGAAGGATGGATCCTGCCGTGCTATATCGGGGTCGGCGTCCCGGACGGGCAGCTCTCGGAAACCCAGCATACGTACACGGCGGCCGAGAAAACCCACCGCGGCACATGGCAGTAAACCGGGTCAGCCGGGCCCGTTGAAAAAATGCGTCATGTAAACGCTTACTGATTTGACCCGGCTGAAACAGGTTACTATAATTTGATATGGATAAAAATATAAAAAGGAGGAATTTTTATCATGAGTGATGTTAGAGTAGCGATTAACGGCTTTGGCCGTATCGGCCGTCTGGCTTTCCGTCAGATGTTCGGTGCTGAAGGCTATGAAGTCGTCGCAATCAACGACCTGACAAAGCCTTCCATGCTGGCTCACCTGCTGAAGTATGATACAGCACAGGGTGGCTATGCCGGACACATCGGAGAGAATCTCCACACCGTTACAGCTGACGACGAAGCAGGCACAATTACCGTTGACGGCAAGACCCTGCAGATCTACAAGGAACCGGATGCAGCAAACCTGCCGTGGGGTGAACTGAAGATCGACGTTGTCCTGGAATGCACAGGCTTCTATACAAAGAAGGAAAAGGCAGAGGCCCACATCAAGGCCGGTGCCCGCAAGGTTGTCATCTCCGCTCCGGCCGGCAATGATCTGCCGACAATCGTCTACAACGTTAACCACGAAACACTGAAGCCGGAAGACACAGTCATCTCCGCCGCTTCCTGCACAACAAACTGCCTGGCTCCGATGGCTGACACACTGAACAAGTATGCTCCGATTCAGAGCGGTATCATGTGCACAGTTCACGCTTACACAGGCGACCAGATGATTCTGGACGGCCCGCACCGCAAGGGTGACCTGCGCCGGGCAAGAGCCGGTGCTGCCAACATCGTCCCGAACAGCACAGGTGCTGCCAAGGCTATCGGTCTGGTTATCCCGGAACTCAATGGCAAGCTGATCGGCGCTGCCCAGAGAGTACCGGTTCCGACAGGTTCCACAACCATCCTGACAGCTGTTGTCAAGGGTGACGACATTACTGTTGACGGCATCAACGCAGCCATGAAGGCCGCTTCCAACGAGTCCTTCGGCTACAACGAAGACCCGATCGTTTCTTCCGATGTTATCGGCATGCGGTTCGGTTCCCTGTTCGATGCCACACAGACAATGTGCACAAAGATCTGCGATGGTCTGTATGAAGTTCAGGTTGTCTCCTGGTATGACAACGAAAACTCCTACACATCCCAGATGGTAAGAACAATCAAGTACTTCTCCAACGTTAAGTAAGAAGCACTGATCAAGTCATTGAGAAAGCCTTCTCCGGCATGATTCCGGGGAAGGCTTTTTATATATTTCATTTAAGTAAAACATAAAAATAATGTGCGCATAATGTAATTCGAATGAAAGAAAAAGAAAAATAATTGAAATAATAATTGAAAATTGTTTTCATGTGCTTTACAATCAGAACTATATCTGGAGGGGAAAGAATATGAACAGATTTAGAAAGACAGCAGCGCTGGCTCTCTCGCTGGCCATGCTGACAGCATGCAGTTCAGGTTCCGCGTCCACACCGTCGGCAGCGCCGGCTGATGATGCGGCAGGAAAGACATCTGTCACAGTTGCAATTGATGCTGACCTGAACACGATGGATTACCAGGTAGCCACAGACGGCAACTCCTTCATCATGCAGACCCTGTGCATCGCCGGTCTGACCGAAATCAATGGTGAGGGTACACCGGTTGCCGATATGGCTGAAACTTGGGATATTTCCGAAGATGGCCTGCAGTATACATTCCATCTGAGAGATGGCATTACCTGGTCTGACGGCACACCGGTCACGGCAAATGACTTCGTGTTTGCCTGGAGAAGACTGGTGGATCCGGCTCTGGCGTCTGAATACAACTTCCTGCTTGACACAGCCATGCATGTCGTCAATGCGGCAGAAGTCATCAAGGGTGAAAAGCCGGTTGAGGAACTGGGCGTTTCCGCACCGGATGACAAGACATTCGTTGTCGACCTCTCAATTCCGTGCGGCTTCTTCCTGAGCCTGTGCGCATTCCCGAGCACCTTCCCGCTGAACCAGGCGTTCTTTGAGGCCCAGGGTGACAAGTATGCGCAGAACATCGACAACCAGCTCTACAATGGTCCGTATGTCATGTCTGACCGTCAGGACGGCAGCCTGTATACATTCACAAAGAACCCGAATTACTGGAACGCTGACAATATCGCCATGGAGACAGTCGCTTTCCAGCTGCTGCAGGACACACAGTCCGCAATGATGAGTTATGAAAACGGTGACCTCGATGTCGTCAAGCTCGTCAGCGAACAGGTTGAAGCTTATTCCGGCACAGAAGGTTATGTATCCAACCTGCAGGGTTACCTGTGGTATATCTCCCCGAACTACACACATGACTTCATCAACAACGCTGATCTGCGTGAAGCCATCATGTTCGGTATCGACCGTGAAGCAATCTGCAACCTGGTTCTGAAAGACGGTTCCGTCGCAGCCCGCGGTATTATCCCGCGTGAGTTCGCATATGGTCCGGACGGCAAGGATTACTGCGATACAACAGATGCTTTCGTCACCTATGATCCGGAAAGAGCCGCTGCCGCCTGGGCAAGAGCACAGGAAGCACTGGGTGAGACTCTGACCATCTCCCTGCTGTTCGAGGACAGCGAAGCTTCCAAGGCAGTTGCCGAAAACCTGAAGTCCATGCTCGAAGCGAACTGCCCGGGACTGACGATCAGCCTGGATCAGAAGCCGAAGAAGACACGTCTCGAACTGATGAGAACCCTCGATCCGAGCTTCGAACTCGGTCTGACCAGATGGGGTCCGGACTACAACGATCCGCAGACCTACATGGATCTGTTCAAGTCTGACGTTGCCGGTTACAACGGTTCCTTCAGCAATGATGAATACAATGAAATCATGAACAGAGCCGAAACCGGTGAAGATGCCGCAAATCCGGAAGCCAGATGGCAGGATATGAAGGATGCTGAAAAGCTCCTGATCGCGGATCTCTATGCTGAAATCCCGGTCTATCAGAACGGCGGTGCCATGATGATCAATCCGGCGATCGATGGAATTGAATTCCATGCCGGTGCAGTCGATAACTACAGACACATCTACGTGAAGTAAGCATGAATACGGAACAGCTGCTGCGGGCAGCTGTTCTTTTTTTATGTATTACTGTTCAGTAAAATAGGGGTGGAGGTGTGCAATATGATCAGACTGTATGACGGCGGCATCTATCTTGTGAACGGCAGCGAAATCATCCCGGGAAAAGAAGCCGGGAAAATCGCCCCACTCCATGGGAAAGAAGCTGTGAAGGAAGAAGCCCGCAAAGGCACGATTACATACGGGATCCTGGCAGCCCACAACACCGGCGGTGATATGGAACAGCTGAAGATCCGGTTTGATGCCATGGCTTCGCATGATATTACCTATGTCGGCATTATCCAGACAGCCAGGGCCTCGGGGATGGACCGATTCCCGCTGCCTTATGTGCTGACCAACTGCCACAATGCCCTGAATGCCGTGGGCGGGACGATCAACGAGGATGATCATATGTTCGGCCTGTCGGCGGCGAAAAAGTACGGCGGCATTTACGTCCCGCCGCATATCGCAGTCATTCACCAGTACATGCGGGAGATGCATGCCGGCTGCGGGAAAATGATCCTGGCTTCGGATTCACATACCCGTTACGGGGCCCTGGGGACAATGGGCATCGGCGAAGGCGGCGGTGAGCTGGTAAAGCAATTGCTCAATGATACATACGATGTGAAATATCCGGGTGTGGTGGCAGTATATCTGACCGGGAAACCGCAGCCGTGGGTCGGCCCGCAGGATATCGCCCTGGCCATCATCGGGGCGGTGTTCCGGCAGGGCTATGTCAAAAACAGGATCATGGAATTTGTCGGCCCGGGGATTGCGAACATGACCACGGACTACCGCAATGGCATTGATGTTATGACAACCGAAACAGCCTGCCTCAGTTCCATCTGGCAGACGGATGAAGAGACCGGCCGGTTCCTGGCAGCCCATGGCCGGGCAGATGAATACCGTGAACTGAAACCGGCGGATATTGCCTACTATGACGGCTGCGTGCAGGTGGATCTCAGTACGGTCAAACCGATGATTGCCCTGCCGTTCCATCCGTCCAATACGTATGAAATCGATGAGCTCAATGACAATCTTTATGACATTCTGGCGGCCGTAGAGAAGGAAGCGGCCCAGGTTTCCGGCGGCCGGGCCCCGTATTCACTGACCGATAAGATCAAAGACGGGAAACTGCATGTGCAGCAGGGGATCATTGCCGGCTGTGCCGGCGGCAACTACACGAATGTCGTGGAAGCCGCCAACCTGCTCAGGGGCAGAAGCTGCGGCAGCGGGGCATTCTCGCTTTCCGTATACCCGTCCTCGCAGCCGGTCATGATCAATCTGACAAAACAGGGCTGCATCGCCGACCTGATGGAAACGGGTGCGGTCATCCGCACGGCGTTCTGCGGTCCGTGCTTCGGGGCCGGGGATACGCCGGCCAGCAACGGCCTGTCCATCCGGCATACAACCCGGAACTTCCCGAACCGGGAAGGCTCCAAGCCCGGCAGCGGCCAGATGTCGGCAGTTGCCCTGATGGATGCCCGCTCCATTGCCGCAACCGCGGCCAACGGCGGTATTCTTACGTCGGCGGAGCACATTGACTTTGCGGACTGGGGCCGGGTGCCGGCATATACGTTTGACCGGACGGTATACGACCGCCGGGTGTATGACGGCTTTGCACGGGCAACGGGGGAAGATCTTGTCTTCGGCCCGAATATCAAAGACTGGCCGGAAATGAGTCCGCTGACCGACAATATCCTGCTGAAAGTCTGTGCCCGGATCATGGATCCGGTGACCACAACGGATGAGCTGATCCCTTCCGGTGAGACATCATCCTACCGGTCCAATCCGCTGGGCCTGGCTGAATTCACCCTTTCAAGACGCGATCCGGAGTACGTCGGGCGGGCCAAAGCCGTTGACCGGATCGAAAAAGCAAGGACGGCCGGCGCCGATATCACCGTGACGGATCCCGGCCTGAAAAAGGTCTTTGAAACCATTGCGGCCTTGCCGGATATGGCCGGTGTCAGGCCTGAGGAAACCGAGATCGGCTCGGTCATCTATGCAGTCAAGCCGGGTGACGGATCGGCCCGGGAACAGGCGGCTTCCTGCCAGCGGGTGCTGGGGGCCTGGCAAACATCGCCGGCGAGTATGCGACCAAGCGCTACCGTTCCAATGTCATGAACTGGGGCACGATCCCGTTCCGGCTGGAGGGCGAACCGCCGTTTGCGGTCGATGACTACATCTTTGTGCCGGATATCCGGAACCGCCTGGCCGGTGATCTGAAACAGATTCCCGCTTATGTCATCAGCGGGACAGACGTCCGCCCGTTCTCTCTGTTTATCGATGACATGACGGAAGATGAAAGAGAGATCATCCGGTCCGGAAGCCTGATCAACTACAACCGCAAACGCCGGGGACTGTGAACGATGCCCTCTGCTGAGGGCATTTCTTAATAGCTGAGTGACGTTGGAAAGTTGAAGAGAAAAAATCCAGAACGTATAATAGACGGGTAGATACAGGAGTAACAAGATGAAAAACCGTTTGCCGGAAAAACTGACCGCGCTGAGAAAGAACTTCAAGTTCTCGCAGGCAGATATTGCCCGTCAGATGAATGTGCCGGTCAATGAATATATGCACTGGGAAAACGGCAGCGCTGTCTGCCGCATTGACCAGCTGAAGCAGCTGGCTGATTTCTATCATGTGCCGATGGTGGAACTGCTGGACAACCGGCGGGAAGTGACCATGCCGGATCCCGAAATCATGTATGCCAGCGTGGAGATTCCCTTTGCGAAGAAGAACGACGGCCCGAAAGATCAGGATGAGAGTGTCCAGATCATGCCGGTCAGCGGCCTTCTGGCAGAGGCGGAAGTGGACCTGATGCCGGTGTCCGGAGTCGTCAGTGAAGCTGTCCCGGAAGAGAAAACCCGTGAGGTGCCGGCCGGGACAATCGAGATGAACACCCTCGAATTTGAGCCAACGGTTGCCAACCGGATCGTGGATGATCCGCTGCCGGAGGAAAAGCCGGAAGAGACGGAAGATAATAAGGGAAAGAAGCGGAATATCCTGATCATAATCCTCTGTGCCCTGCTGGCAGCAGCCGGTATTTTCGGCATTATGAAGATGCGGAACCGGACGCCGGAAGATCCGGATGAGATCAACAGACTCAGTTCCGTGAACCGGCTGGCCCTGACCGATACCTGCTCGCTGTATATCGATGACAACGGCAAGCTGAATGCGCTCGGCACGGTTCCGCCGCTGGATGACTATGACGGCGTGGTGCAGGTTTCCGCTTTTGGCGGACATCTGCTGGGGCTGAAAAAAGACGGCACAGTCGTGACCAACAGCGGCCTGGATCTGGAAGAATGGGAAGAAATTACCATGATCGCCGCCGGCAAGACACACGCGGCCGGGCTGAAAGCAGACGGCACGGTTGTCTGTGCAGGCTCGGAAGAGGGCTGTGAGGTGGCGGACTGGACCGATGTCAAGGCGGTCTTTGCCGGCCGGGATCTGACGGTCGGTCTCAAGGCAGATGGCAGCCTGCTGATCAGCGGGAAGGTCAATGCCGAAGAACAGCTGAAAACAGTAACCAACGCGGCTGACCTGGTGATCAATGAAAGCCAGATCGCCGTTGTCGCAAAGGACGGGCGTGTAAACTGTTATGCCATCGGTACCGGCAGCCCGTTCAATACCGCAGCCTGGACCGGCGTGGAAAAGGTGGCCCTGGGTTCCGACTTTGCGGTCGGCCTCAGCGGCGGCAAGATCCTGACCGCCACAACCGATCAAGATCTGATCGAAGCCGTCAAAAACTGGAGCGGGATCCGCATGCTGGCCGGCCAGGGCAGGACCCTGGTGGCAGTGGATGCGGCCGGGAAAGTGATCGGCTGCGGTGACAATTCCTGGGCAGTCTATCCGGAAACCGAAGAAACAGCTGACCCGGAAAAGGACAAGGAAGAGAAACTGGCCGGGGTGCAGAATGTGAGATTCAATGTGGCAACCGGCAACCTGAGCATCAGCTGGGATACGGTTCCCAACGC
>JAFWEA010000233.1 GCA_017543005.1 Solobacterium sp.
ACTTTCCGGCTGTCCTCGGTCAGGACATCCGTCCCTTTTGCCAGCAGCCGTGGGGCCGTCAGGGCGAAAATCCGGACGGCAGCGGCCAGCAGTTCCAGTTCATTGTTTTCTTCCGGAAGGTACAGCCCTTCCTGATCGGCCTGATGCAGGAGCAGTGCCTGGCCGGCAGAACTGCTCAGCAGCGGTTTGACATGGTTCCGGTAAAGACGGTTGGTTTTGTCCGCACTGATGATATCCGCCGAAAAAGACAGCCGCAGAAGCGTGGCCTCACCGGTGTTTTCGGCTGCCAGGCAGTATGGCTGCATGCTGTTGAGAAACAGGCCCTCCCCGGCAGAGAGGGTGACGCGGTGTCCGGCCAGAAGAAAGACAGTGGTTCCGGCCGTGACCGCAAAATATTGAAACCAGGGCTCCGTCTGCCAGAGACTGCCGGTATCAGATACCGTGATCTTGGTCAGGGAAAACGGCAGACGGTCAGAATTTTCCGGTACGCTTTTCATGGTCTTATTATATCGTATAATGATTCTGCAGAGAGGGAAGAGGACAATGCTGTATTACCTGCCAAGCTGCAACTTCACCGCAGCGCATAAAGAAACAAGCCGGATCATCAGACAGTATCTCAGTACGCGCGGGGTCGAAACCGGCGGGTGCTGCCGGATGATGAAGAACCGCCTGCAGCCCGGAGACAGCGTCGTGCAGAACTGTCAGAACTGCACCTGGATCATGCAGGAAAACCGCCCGGATATTGCGCAGACAAGCCTGTATGAATTCCTGCTGGCGGATGAAACATTCCCCTGGCCGGACTACCATGGCGAACGCATTACCGTGCAGGATTGCCTGCGGGCCCGGGAGAAGCCGGCCGAGCAGAGAGCTATCCGCACCATGCTGGAGCGGATGAACATGGTGCCGGTGGAACTGACGGAGAATTATGAAAAAGCCTCTTTCTGCGGGACCTGGCGGTATGAGCCGGTCAGTCCGGCCAACCTGCGGGATGAACCGGAGCGCTGTGCCTGGGTGGAAGAACGGGGCCTGATCACCCCGGTGGATCCGGCGGAAAAGCAGCGGCTCATGCAGGAATGGGTGAAACAGTACGAAACCGATCGGGTTGCGGTGTACTGCAACTCCTGCCTGAAAGGTGTCCTGCTGGGCGGGGCCGATGGCGTGCATGTGCTGGATCTGGCCTTTGCCGGCATGAAATAATCAGGAAGATTCGGCGGAATCTTCTTTTTTCTTTTCACAGACAAAATATAATAGTAAAAAACAGGTAAACCATCATGTATGACACAGTACTCATGCGGCGGCTGCTGGCCGTCATCCGAAAACAGCAGAAAGAAATCGGCACAGAACTGATTACCCCGGCCATGGTTGTGGGCGCGGCCCTGACGGTCAGCCGCTCCGATCTGCCGGCAGGAACCCCGCAGAAGATCATCAAGGATCATGAAAATCTGCGCGAGCTGCTGAAAAACCGCATCCGGATGCCGCTGGCGGAAAAGGTCGAAGACATGCCGGTGCGGTATTTCCGGGATGCGGTGGACGGACTTTATCCGCTGCTGGCCCGGGAAGAAACAGAAGATCCGGAACTGTGTGCCGAACTGCCGGCCTTCAATATCACGGCAGAAGAATTGCAGCAGGAAGAAAGCATCACAACACTGGTGGAACAGCTGCTCGCTGCCCGCCCGGTTCTTTGTGACGCGGACGTTCTGAAAGCATATATTTCCCGGGTAAAGATCAAAAAAAGACACCGGGACCTGCCTGAGCCGCAGCCGGATCTGGCCGCGGTAACGGCCGAAGGCATGAAGATGCAGACAGCCCTGCAGGAAGTGATCTTCGGCCAGAACCAGGCCATCGATGAATTTGTCCAGGGTTATATGCAGTATCTGCTGAACCGCGGCGAAGAGCGGAAACGGCCGCAGGTGTTCCTGTTTGCCGGTCCGTCCGGCACGGGCAAGAGCAGTCTGGCCAAGGCTGTCCGGGATTATCTGGACATGCCGTTCATGCAGTTTGACATGACCGCTTTTTCCGACCACAACGCGCCCAATACGCTGATCGGCTTCTCCCGGACATACAAGGATTCCCGCTGCGGGGTTCTGACCGGCTTTGTGCAGGCGCACCCGGTCTGTATCCTGCTGTTTGATGAAGTGGAAAAAGCCCACGTCAATGTCAAGAACCTGTTCCTGCAGGTGCTGGAAGACGGGGTACTGCGGGATGAATACTTTGATGAAAACGTCGATTTCAGCCGGACAATCCTGATCTTTACCACCAATGCCGGCCGGAGTCTCTATGAAACGTCCGAACGGCAGCTGTCCCTTCTGCCGAAGGAGACCGTGGTCAATGCACTGCGGAATGAGCGCACCGATACCGGGGATATCGCCATCCCGTCGGCCCTGCTGTCGCGGTTTTCCGCCGGCCGGATTGTCGTCTTTGACCATATGCGGGCCGATGCACTGCATAAGATGATTGCCCGGCGGTGTGATGAATTCGCCCGGCAGTTCAGACAGGAACACGGCATCGAAATCTGCTGTGACAGCCATCTGCCGGCCAGTCTGCTCTACGCTTCCCCGGGAGCGGATGCCCGGGCCCTGGCCGCCGGGACCGACAGTTTCCTCAGCGAACATGTCATGGCATTGATCCGCAACCTGGCAGCCCGAAAGGAAAACGGTGCCGCCGGCCTGAAGCGGATTACGTTCACCTGTGATGATCAGGAAGAAGAAGCCCGGAAACTGTTCCAACCAAAGCCGGTGAAGACGCTGTTCTTCGGCTTCAAGAAACGGCATGCAGAAATGATTGCCGGCAATGTGGACCGGGCCGACAGCGTGGAAGACGCGCTGAAGAAGCTCGCCGGCGGAATGTATGACATGCTGCTATGCGATATCCGCTACTGGCATGTAAACAAAGACTACAAGACCCGCAAGAAACCCCTCAGCCGGATCAAGGAGGATACCAACGGCCGGCTGCTGATGGAGCGGGTGCTGGAAGAATATCCTTCGTTCCCGGTATATGTGGCCCAGGACAGTGACCGGCAGTTTGACGCCGTGGAGAAACTGGCGCTGCAGCAGCTC
>JAFWEA010000017.1 GCA_017543005.1 Solobacterium sp.
CATGGCGGTCCCGGTCGGGGCTTCATCCGTCACCTTGATGCAGGACACATCAATGCCGTCAGCCGCCAGATGTCCGGTCAGGGCCCGGCCGCTGTCATCGTTGCCGACACAGCCCAGCATGGTCACCTGCCCGCCCAGCCGTCCGGCTGCCGTGGCCTGGTTGGAGCCCTTGCCGCCGTCGCTGAAAAACATCCGCCTTGCCGCAATTGTCTGACCGGGCTTCACAAACTCGGGAACCCGGAAGTTGATGTCCATATTCAGACTGCCGACAACAAGGATACTCATTTACTCAATAACCTCCAGTTCCTTCGGCAGGGCATTCAGATTCTCATAGCCGTCTTCGGTAATCAGAACGAGATCTTCGATTCTGACGCCGGCGGTTGCCGGATCATAGATACCCGGTTCAATCGAGAAGATGTTGCCCGGTTCGGTCAGATTATGGTTGGCCTGGGAGACATCACCGAATTCATGATCCTGCAGGCCGATGAAATGACCCAGACGATGGGTGAAGAACTTGCCGAAACCGCCGTCCGTAATGATGTCACGGGCTTTCTTGTCGATATCGGCGATGACAATACCCGGCTTCAGCATGGCTTCCGCTTCCGTATTGGCCTTAAGGACCAGTTCATATACCCTTCTCTGATCGGCGGTCGGTTCCTTCTTGTAGAAGTAGGTTCTGGTCATATCCGAGCAGTAGTCCTCAACCACGCAGCCGACATCGAACAGCACCAGGTCGCCTTCCTTCAGCGCTGTGTTGTCCGGCATATGGTGCGGGTCGGTCGAATTGATGCCGAACGAAACAATCGGCGGGAAAGAATAGCCGGTCGCTCCGAACGACTTGTAAATGGCCATGGTCTGATCGGCGACTTCCTTTTCGGTCACGCCTTCATGGAGGAGTTTCTTGAATTCCGTCAGGGCCAGATCATTGGCTTTCGAAGCCTTCTTCATACTGATGATTTCAGCCGCATCCTTGACTGCCCTGGTATGATCCACGGCAATGGAGGAATTGACGACTCTCGAGGCTTTTCCGCTGCTGATCAGCGGCAGCAGGAATCTGGCTTCCATGGACTTGTCAACGCCCAGCACGGCACCGTCACCGATGCGGCCGTCAAACAGCGGCATCACCGGATCCGTGTCGGTATAGTAAACCTGTTCGAGGCCCAGATCCTCGGTGACATTAAACAGTTCGTTCAGGAAGATCACCGGCTTGGTGTCCTGTCCGATCATCATGGCCAGAAACCGCTCACCGGCCCAGATCATCCGCCCGGTCAGATAGAAAATCGCCATCGGATCCGTGATCACCATCTGGTCGACATTCATCTCCCGGAGCTTCTCTAATACGCGTTCTACTCTGTCTTGTTTCAGCATTTTTTTATCTCTCCCTTCTTATCGGTTTATAAACTTTCTCGCCACGGCCGCGGCAATCCGGTAATGCGGCGGCAGCACTTCTTTCTGCGCCTGGTTCAGCAGGTCGGGAATGGCCAGGTGCTGCGGGCAGTGCATGGTGCACTTGCCACAGCGGATGCACTTCTCCGCAAAACCCGGTTCCTTGCGCAGGGCCACCGTCATCATGAAATCAGACCGGCCGGTCGACTTCCCTTCGGTATACATGCGGTTATAGGCCCGGAAGAGATCGGGAATGGCCACCGACTGCGGGCAGGGCATGCAGTAGCGGCACTCCGTGCAGCCGATCTTAACGGATTTCCGGATGATCGTACGGATTTCCTCGTACAGGGCAAAGTCCTCTTCCGTCAGTGAATGCACTTCCGTTTCCGAAGCAATCCGGCAGTTCTCCCGCACCATTTCAAGGGAATTCATGCCGGACAGCACACAGGTGACCTCCGGCTGGTCAAAGAGCCAGGCAAACGCCAGCTCGGCTGCGCTCCTGTGCTTCGCATCAGCCGCAATCCGGGCTTTGGCCTCGGCCGGCAGCAGGGTCACAAGCTTGCCGCCGCGCAGCGGTTCCATGATCACGACCGGGATGCCGAGTTCATATGCCCGCTGCAGTCCGGGCCGCCCGGCCTGTGCGTATTCATCCATATAGTTATACTGAATCTGGCAGAAATCCCAGTCATAGTCCTCGAGAATCTTTATGAACATCTCGGTGTTGCCATGATAGGAAAAGCCGATGTTGCGGATCTCTCCGGAAGCCTTTTTCTCCCGGATCCAGTCTTCGATACCCAGCCGCTTCAGCTTATTCCAGGCCTGGATATCCGTCAGCATATGCATGAGATAGTAGTCGATGTGATCCGTCTTCAGACGGCGCAGTTCTTCCTCAAAATACCGGTCCAGCGCCCCGGCCGAGCCGATCAGATACTGCGGCAGCTTGGTCGCGATTTTCACCTTATCACGCAGCCCGTTGCGCTCCAGGATCGTCCCCAGGGTTTCTTCGCTGCCCGGGTAAATATACGCAGTGTCAAAATAGTTGACTCCCAGGGATACCGCTTCCAGGATTTCCTGCTCGGTTTTCTGCAGATCAATGCCGGTGCCGCGGCGTGAAAAACGCATGCAGCCGTAGCCGAGGACGGAGATCTCGTCTCCATGTTTATCTTTACGGTATTTCATCATGATTTCATTGTCGCACAAACCGCAGAAAAAAAGTCTGCATTTTTCATGCAGACCTTGTGATTATCTGAAGTTGTAGGCTGTTACAATCGGCTCCCGGCCCTGCAGGGTATCCTGCGGATATTCGTACAGGGAAATGCCGAGGAAGGAACCGGAAATATTGTACAGGTTGTCGAAGCCGAGCTGCTGCAGGGCCATGATCGCATTGTAGCTGCGCTGGCTGCTGCGGCAGTGCAGATAGACCGGGACATCGTGCGGGATCTCACCGGTTCTTTCACGCAGCTGGCTGAGCGGGATGTTCACGGCAGTCTTCAGATGGCCGGCCGCGAATTCGTTCGGTTCCCGGACGTCGACGATGCAGGCGCCGGATTCAACCAGATTGCGGACATCGGAGACCTTGACCTGGCGGAAGCGGCCCTGCAGGACATTCAGGCCGACCATGGCTGCCATGTTGGTGACATCCTTGGCGGTGCTGACGACCGGGGCATAGCACAGTTCCAGATCCTTCAGATCTTCCAGGGTGCCGTGCATCTTGATCATGGCGGCGATGATATCCACCCGCCGGTCGGCAGCGCCCTTGCCGATGGCCTGGGCACCGAGAATCTTTCCTGTCGGCACTTCAAAGAGCAGCTTGAAATACATGACGCTGTTGCCGGGCATCAGCGCGACCCGGTCGTTGGCCAGCAGATAGACAAAGTCATAGTTGATGCCGGCCGCCTTAGCGGTCTTTTCGTTCAGGCCGGTGCTGGCCGCATACAGGTCAAAGATACGGACAACGGAAGAGCCGATAAAGCCGAGCTTCCGGCTGTCGAGGCCGCAGATATGATCGGCTGCCGCCCGGGCTTCCATCTGAGCCGGCCAGGCAAGGGCCAGCCGCATGGCCTTTCCGGTCTGTTCATTCGTAACTTCAATCGCGTCACCGACCGCATAGATATCCGGATCGCTGGTCTGGTAATTGCCGTTGACCTTGATGCCGCCGGTTTCACCGATCTCCAGCCCGGCTGCTTTCGCCAGGGTGGTCTCCGGTCTGACACCGATGGCCATGACCACTGCCTGGGCCGGCACAGTTCTGCCGGAGGCGGTCACAACCTGCCCTTCCCGGATGGCTGCGATGCCGTCGCCGAGGATCAGTTCCACACCATGGTCCATCATTTCCTTATGCAGGGTCTGCACCATGTCGTAATCAAACGGGGCCATGATCTGGTCCGCCGCTTCAATCAGGGTTGTTTTGCGGCCGGCATGGATCAGGTTTTCCGCCACTTCACAGCCGATAAAGCCGCCGCCGATGACCGCCACTTCCTGCACTTCATGGGTCTGCA